>CAOXUF010000021.1:6535-7466 GCA_948560485.1 uncultured Eubacterium sp. | reverse complement strand
TTGTAAAAATCACATCGCAGTCATCATCAATAGCATCTTCTATAGTCTCGTCGATATTAAAAGCATTAACATTATCATAAAAGGTTGTAGAAACTTCTTCCGGAAAAGCCTCTTCGATATGAAGTCTTCCCAATTCATGAGAATATGTCCAGGACGATGAAGCAGAAGTCTTTTCGTAGATAAAAGCTGCTTTTAATGTACGATTATTGGTTGGAAGAAGTTTACTTAACACAGAAGCCTTTTTGGTTGAGGCTGTTAAGCGGAGTTCGACTTCGTTTTCAGACATTAATTCAAACTCTTTATAATTCAATGAAATTAGTTCATTTAATTCGCTGCTGTCTTTGGTTAAAAGTTCGTTATATCCATATAGTTCAACAAATGCAAGAAATGCATCTCCGCAGGTAATATGTTTTAAAGAATCACCGCCAAGGTTTGTGTATTCTGTTTTAAAACTTTGAAACAGGGAGCGGAAATTCATTTTATCATCAGAAGACCATTTCTCATCTGCATTTTTTCCAACCAGAGTCTGAAGTTTTTCAAAGCATCCTGATTTAGAAAAATAGAGATAATTAATCTTAGATAATTCGTAAAAATCCACATATTCATAATATATTTTAATATCTAAATCATCTGTCTTTTTGGGAAGGATACGAATAACTTCGCCAACGATAGAAACAGCGTCAAAGTATTTCAGTACACTTACACGCTTATTACCTTCAAGAACATAAAATTTGTTCATATATTCATAAGCTTTAATTGGGTCTTTAATGCCTTCTTCCTGCTGGCTGGTACATAGATGAATCCATTTTGTTGCAAATTCAGAATCTGAATCTAAGATAGGCATAAAATTACTTGAAAAAGAATTGCTTCTGCCGGTTGTTTTCGTTCCGACAATCTGTTCCAGAGGAATTTCTACAAGCCCTAGAGAGAC
>CAOXUF010000021.1:4640-6525 GCA_948560485.1 uncultured Eubacterium sp. | reverse complement strand
CATGATAATTTTTTTTAGTGTGTAAAATATCATCTAAAACTTCTAATGTTGGGCTTTTTCCTTGCATTAGTTTGGACTGATAATCTTTTTTGCCTAATTTTGCTGCCTGTATATAATCATTAAACGACATGCTGCCTCCTTGTATGAAACGATGAATAAAGTTATATTTATAGTTTTATCATAAAATAATAAATTAGCAATCATTTCAAGAAAAAAACTGCCGTGTGTAACACGACAGTTTTCTTTTTAAATTAATTAATTTTTCCGTATATATACACTTACGCCTGTTTCCTGATAATATGCAGTAAGTGTAACATTTTTTGATTTCCACCAGGTTTCGATAGAACCGTGGGAAAATGTTCTTGAATATGTTGATTTATCATATGTTGATGAGATGTTTGATACGATAGATTCATAAATTTCCTTAGATAATTTTCCGTACTGTAATCGAATTTCGTACATTTTATCATCTTTATCAAAAACATATTCTAAAAGTGCGTTGTTGTCTGTTGGTACTACCTTTGTTCCAAAAAATTCAGGAACCTTTTTACCATTAAACCGATAAGTTAAATAAGCAGCAGTTCCATCAGGAGCAGCAACATAGTTTCCGTCTAAGGTATCATTCATATTTTTTTCGGCTTTCTGAATGGCCTTGTGGGATTTTCCGAATTTTACATCTCTTATGCTTTTAATATTTTTCTTGATTGTTTCATTTTGTGAACCTTCAGTTGCAATAACCGACACAGGTACAGGTGTTGCCTTCTGGTTGTTGTTTTGTACATCATTGTCGTTACCACTAAATTTGAAAATTGCAATTACAATTACTGCAATTATGATGACTGCTGTAAAAACTGCAATATACAGCATATTATTATCTTTCTTTTTTGTTTCGTTACTCATTTTGTAACCTCCTGCGAAATACTTATTAATCATAGTATCATAAAATGTCGATTAGGAAAAGGTAAAAAGAAGAAAAGGATATTGAATAATAAAAAGAATTTGCTATAATAGAGAGGTAGTACCAAATATTTATAAGTCTCTCCTAAGACTTATAAGTATACTAACATATTTTTCAGTCCGGAACGGTTAAGGCAAGGGGGCCCTAACCGTTCTTTGCTGTAATGGGAAAATGTTGATATAGAAATAGAAGATGGGAGTGTTTGGATGCAAGGCTGGTTAGTTGTAAATGGATATTTAAAAAGTGAAAAATTCGAGGAGATATACCGCTGGCTGATTGATGCGGCAGAAAAAGAGGGAATGAAATTAAGAAAAATACCCAATGACCAGTTGGATTCAATTCTTCCGGCAAATCCACAGGAGACTGACTGGGCGTCCAGACCGGATTTTGTGTTGTTCTGGGATAAAGATGTAAAATTAGCCAGACTTTTAGAACGGGAGGGTTTCAAAGTATTTAACAGTGCAGAAGGTATTGAAGCATGTGATGATAAAGCACTCACATTTATCAAATTAAAGAATAAAGATATAGAAATGCCAAAAACTTTTATTGCTCCGATGACTTTTGATAAAGAATATCAGGATTACACTTTTGTTTTACAGGTTCAGAAAAGTCTTGGCTATCCTATGATAATTAAGGAAAACAAAGGTTCTTTTGGTGAACAGGTCTATCTGGTGGAAAATTATTATGACGCAGTGGAAAAGATAAAGTCAATCGGTCATGATGAGTTTATTATGCAGGAATATATTGAAAGTTCAAAAGGCAGGGATGTGCGTATACATGTAGTTGGAGACCAGATTGTAACAGCAATGGAGCGGAGAAATGACAATGACTTCAGGGCAAATGTGACAAATGGCGGAAAGATGAAAAAGTATACTCCGACAAAAGAGCAGGCAGACATGGCAGCAGCAGTCTGCAGAGAATTAGGCT
>CAOXUF010000021.1:3724-4630 GCA_948560485.1 uncultured Eubacterium sp. | reverse complement strand
GATTTCGCAGGTGTTGATATTATGTTTGGTAAAGACGATGAACCGATATTATGTGAGGTGAACTCTAATGCTCATTTTAAGAATATATTTGACTGTACCGGGGTAAATGTTGCGGAACATATTATGAGATATATAAAAGGAAGGCTTTTAGTATAGAAGATTCTGTCATATTTCGGTAAGACAAATGGAGCATGGAGGAGATGATGAAACAGGAATGCTGGGTTCTGTATTATATGGAAGATTTCAAAAAAAACAGAAGGTTTGTGGATATTATCACAAACAACCTGGAAGAAGAGAATATTTTGACAAAAGTTATTTTGTTGGACAATACGAATATTGAGGTAATGTTAAAAGAGAACGTCCCTGATATCGTTATTAACCGAAGCCGGAATTTTGAGATTGCAGAAAGGCTTGAACAAAAAGGAGTTAAGGTTCTCAATAATTCTTTTGTTACGAAATGTGCAAACGATAAATTATCTACATATAAGTTTTTGGAAAATAAGATAGAGTTTATGACATTATTAGAGGATGGACAGGAATATCCATGTGTTATAAAGAGCAGAAACGGGCATGGAGGAAATCAGGTCTATCTGGTGCATGATGAAACTGAAAAAGATAAGGTAGTCAGGCGATTAGATGGTGAAAAATATATTTGTCAGAGAGTTTGCAATGAACCGGGGAAAGATTTAAGAGTATATGTAATGGGGGGAGAAATTGTGCTTGCTATGCTCAGACAGTCAAAGGAAAGTTTTAAAAGCAATTATAGTCTGGGAGGAAGTGCAGAAGAATACATCTTGTCAGGAGAAGAAAAAGGCATTGTATACAATATATTAGATACAATGGACATTGATTATGGAGGAATTGATTTTATTTTTCATGATGGAAAACTTATGTTTAATGAAATAG
>CAOXUF010000021.1:0-3714 GCA_948560485.1 uncultured Eubacterium sp. | reverse complement strand
GGTGCAAGAATGGTATATGAAAACACCGAGAAAGATATTGTAGGAATGTTTGCTGATTATGTTATTTCAAAATTGAATAATAATCTGCAACTTGATTTATAAAAGAAGATGTTTGTGGTAAAATATTTTGATAAGAAAGGTATATAGGAAAGAGTTTATATGAATTTTTGGAAGAGATTAACTGGGCATTTCTTTACAATTACAAAGCATAGACATCAGGTCATAAAACACTGCAGAAAGGCAGGAATATTCCGGCAGGGATTGAGACATGATCTCTCAAAGTATTCCCCAGCGGAGTTTATCCCCGGAGTAAAATATTATACCGGAACCCGCAGTCCTAATGAGGGGGAGCGGGAGAAACGAGGCTATTCTAAAGCATGGATGCACCATAAGGGGCGCAACAGGCACCATTTTGAATACTGGGTAGACTATAATTTAGAGACGAAACGTAATGAGCCGGTAGAGATGCCATATAACTATGTTGTTGAGATGTTTTGTGACAGGGTAGCAGCAAGTAAAATATATAACGGAAAGAATTACAGGCAGACAGATCCTCTGGAATATTTTGAAAAGAGAAAACCACATAGAAGCATTCATATAGAAACAAGAAATGAGATTGAAAAATTATTAAGGATGCTGGCAGAAAAAGGAGAAGAGGAAACATTTCGTTATATTCGCAGCTGTTTAAAAAGCAGGAAGAATATGGTATAATTATATTTTAAATTTGTATCAAAATATAGATGTTATAATAGAAGAAGAAAAAGTAAGGAGGAAAATATGGTTTTTGGAGTTGTTTTAGCAGGTGGTATTGGAAGCAGAATGGGGAATATTGAAAAGCCAAAGCAGTACTTAAATATTGGAAATAAACCGATTATTATCCATACACTGGAGAAGTTTTATATTAATAAAAACTTTGAAAAGATAGTTGTATTGTGTCCACAGGAATGGATGAATCATACAAAAAACCTGATTCAAAAACATATTGGAGATAACGACAGGATTGCGGTAGTTTGTGGTGGAGCAACAAGAAACGAGACAATAATAAATGCAATTACTTATATAGAAGAGAATTATAAGATTGGTGAAGATGATATTATTGTCACTCATGATTCCGTAAGACCATTTATTACACATAGAATTATTGAAGAAAATATTAAATACGCAAAGGAATATGGGGCATGTGACACTGTTGTTCCGGCAACGGATACTATCGTATGCAGTGAGAATAATCAGATAATTTCTTCTATACCGGACAGAAGTAAAATGTATCAGGGACAGACACCACAGAGTTTCAAAATTTTAAAACTAAAAAGTCTATATGAAAGTCTGAGTGATGAAGAAAAAGAAATATTAACAGATGCGGCAAAAATATTTGTTATGAAAGGTGAAGAAGTTTATTTGGTAGATGGAGAAGTATCCAATATAAAAATAACTTATCCATATGATTTGAGAGTAGCAGAGACACTATTAGGAGATAATGAGTAGAAAGGCATATTTACTGCTGAAGAAATGGAGAGTTTGAAATGATTAATAATATATACAGGTTAGTAGCACCGAGAAAATTTGAAATAGCATACAGTGATATAGACCTTAATGGAGAAGATACAATTGTCAGACCAACGTATTTGTCTATATGTAATGCAGACCAGCGTTATTATCAGGGGTTAAGGGATGCAGAAGTATTGAAGCAGAAATTACCAATGGCATTGATTCACGAATCTATCGGTGAAGTTATAAGAGATCCGTCAGGTACATTTGAGCCGGGAGATAAAGTTGTTATGATACCAAATACGCCGACGGAAGATGATGAAGTAATTGCTGAAAACTATTTAAGGTCAAGTAAATTCAGAGCGAGTGGATTTGATGGATTTATGCAGGAGTATGTCCAGATTAAGCCGGAGCGTCTGGTCAGACTGCCAGAGGGAATTGACGATACAGTGGCAGCTTTTACGGAAATTGTCAGTGTCAGTGTACATGCAATTGGAAGATTTGATAAGATAGCACATAAAAGAAGAAATATTGTTGGTATATGGGGAGACGGAAATCTCGGTTATATTACTGCAACTTTTTTCAAAAGCATGTTTCCGGATGTAACGTTATATATTTTTGGTGTCAGTGAGGACAAGTTATCAGATTTTACTTTTGCAGATGGTGTATATACTGTTGGACATATTCCGGAAGATTTAAGGATTGACCATGCATTTGAATGTGTTGGCGGTGCAGCCTCCGGTAAGGCGATTAATCAGATTATTGATTATATTAATCCGGAAGGAACAATATCGATTCTTGGAGTATCAGAGTATCCGGTTCCAATCAATACGAGAATGGTATTGGAAAAGGGTCTTAGAATTTTTGGAAGCAGCAGAAGTGGAAGAGCGGATTTTGAGAAAACAGTTTCTCTTTATGAGACAAATCCTGAGATTGTAAATTATCTGACAAATATTGTGGGGGCAGTTGTTCCCGTGAGAAATATTAAGGATATGAAGAAGGCATTTGAAATGGATATTCAGAAGTCTTTTGGAAAGACAATTATGAAGTGGGACAAGTAATACGTAAAAAGGGGGAAGACAATGTTTAGAATTATAATACCGGTTTATAATGCAGAGAAATATCTTACAGAGACGATTGAAAGTGTGATTCATCAGACATTATCATTTAAAGAAAATATCTGCATACATTTGATTGATGATGCAAGCAGTGACAATTCTTTGAAAATCTGTAATGAATATAAGAAGAAGTATCCCCGTAACATTATTGTGACTCATTTCAAGCAAAATAAAGGGGTGTCGGAAGCCAGAAACTATGGAATAAAGAAATGTAAATACAAAAGAAATGTTATTATGGGATTTTTGGATTCAGATGATTATCTGGATGTTGAAGCGTTAGAAAAAGTTCAGAACTATTTTCTGGAACATGAAGATATTCATATCGCAGCCTCAAAAATTATATTAAAAGGCAGACAGGAAGGTGAACATAAGTCTAACTGGAGATTTGAAGAGAGAGAAGTAGTAGACATAACAGAAGACTATCAGTTCCCGCAGTATTATATTGGTGGTGTATTTCTTAGGAAGAATGCAAAGAGGTCTGTGAAATTTGACAAAGAGTTAAGTTTTTGGGAAGATGCACTGGCATTAAATCAGGCAATTATTAAGGAAGGAAAATATGGCCTTATAAAGGATGCGATATATTATTATAGAAAGGCAGAAGATGAATCTTCTTTAGTTGATACTTCATGGAGAAAGAAAGAGCGTTATTGTGCTTTTTTAGAAAATGGTTATATGGGGCTGATGGACTACAGTAACAAAGTAAAGGGAGAGGTGATTCCATATGTACAGTTTGTGGTGGCAAATCATTTGAGACTTTACTTTTTTCCGAGTCATAGAGAAGCAGTTTTGAATACCTTAGATACACAGGAGTTAAAAGATTTTAAAGAAGGTCTTACAGTAGTTCTAAAAGAAATATCAGAGGATATTATCAGTCAAATTGATACGTCTGCATATATTAAAGAAGCAATGTTCTCTTTTAGAGAAGGTAAAAGAATTTACAGCCGGTGTAATGCTGTGGATAATGATGTTCAGATAATGTATAAAGATTATGTTCTGGGATGTATTTCTGAAAGAACAGTTAAGATTTTAGGAAGAACCCGTAAGCAGGGTTATGAAGGCTGGATTCGTGGCAGATTTGCAACACCGTTATATGCAATGAAAGAAGAGG
>CAOXUF010000020.1:4077-15732 GCA_948560485.1 uncultured Eubacterium sp. | reverse complement strand
TAAAACTAAAATTTGATTTCCGAATCAAATTTTAAGGATTCACGGAGGAGAATTCGTATAAAGAATTCTCCTCCGTAGTTGTATCCAGTGTGTTAAATTATTTACTTCTTTTTTATTTACAAATATTTATGAAATTCCGTTTCCAAGTGTATCCTTCTATACTCAGACCACGTCGACACCTCCAAAATCCAGCCGTTAACACGTCTGTCGTGCTACGCACTTATGATTTTGTCGGTATCGCACCAAGAAAAGCAAATGCCTGCTTACGCAGTCGCTTGCTTTTCTCTTGCGTGCGATAAACCGGAATTTATCAATTATTTAATTTTTTTACTTTTAACTTTTTTTGAATAAGATCCATAGACTCTTTTGCCTTTTACAACTTTATAAGCCTGAACACGAATATAATATCTCTTTCCTTTTTTCAGTCTCTTTATTGTTGCACTTAATTTTTTAGTAGTAATTTTTTTAGCCTTTTTAAAGTTCGCTTTTAAAGAGTATTGGATTCTGTAACCTTGAGCTCCTTTTACTCTCTTAAATTTAACTAATACTTTTTTCTTTCCTGCTTTTGTTTTTGTAATTTTTGTTTTGCCAGGTTTCTGTACAACAGACTGTATCTTTGAAGTTGTAGGATTCACTCCTGATGGAACAGTAGGATTATTGTTTCCACCCTGAGGCATTGTAACCGGCTCTGTTGGTTTTTCGGTTGGAGCCGATGTTGTTGGCACAGGTGTCGTTACTTCTGTCTCAACATTAACTTCATATTCTTCTGAACTGCGTTCCATTCCGTTAACTACAGCACTTACTGCAATTTTATGTGTTCCTGCTGCAACGGTAAGTGTTTTCTCATTAACTCCTGCCGGTTCATTCATTACCAGAATGTTTCCATCCATATAAATATTATATTTTGCATTTTCATCAGCAATATCCTCCCATTTAACTACAATGGTGTCATATTCTGGTGAACTTACTGAAACGTTCTTTGGTGCTTCCGGAAGAAGAGACTCTTTTCCCATTACCGCGAGTTCGCATAAATGGTATCCATCAGAACCCCAGTTGATACTACCGTCAGCATTATAATGTCTTCCATAATTTCCTGTAATAATATGCAGCTTAACAAATCTTATCGTATCCTGTGTATACTCTGTCATGTCTAATACATCATTTCCAAATACCGGTCTTGTTTCATTAGGAAATGTTTTTAATTTTGCATTCTTTACATAAAATACTTTTTCATATGTATCCTCTTCGCCTGTTGAAGACACATAGATTTCATATTCTGTTGCCGCATTGCTATTTGCCTCATACATAGAAATTACAGAATGAATATCATTTTTATTATATTCTTTTCCTAAATCATAAATGATGTTTGCCTCATCATTGTCCGGTCTTGTCTGCAGATATCCTGAATGATGAGCATAATCCGTATAAACACCATTATTTAAAGCCCATACACCTGCACTGATATCCTGAGAGCCAGTTAAATAATTATCTCTATAATTATCATTGTCACATGTAGCCGTTACATCACTATGCTTACTCATTAACGCAAGATTCAATGATGTTTTAACATAGTTAATATACCCATCTACAACAACACTCTTCGTTATTCCCTTTGATAACCATCCGTCTTCTAAATGACTGACCTTAATTTCATAAGTTCCAGCCTCTATACCACCATATTCATATTCAACACCAGCTTTTGCCTCACTATTAATTCTTTCTCCATTTAACGTAACTATATAAGTTGCATCTGCCTGTTCCTCACCAGCCACAATTGAATATGTAATCCTCTCTAAAGTAGATGTATCTACAATAATATCAGCCGCTTCTGAAATATTAGAACCCACGATTGTTGGCTCATCCGTATTTGCAATCACACCCACTTCATTAATAACATATCCATAATTTCCGCCTCCGGATAATGTTACTTTCACAAATCTGACTGCCTTATCTGTGCAACCACTTACCTTACTGAGCGGTACTCTGTTTATAGCACAGAAGCCTGCACCCTTTTGATGATATTCATAACCCAGTTTACTTCCTACCTCGGTATAATTAACTCCATCAAAAGAAAACGCAACTTTCACATCCTGTGCATATGTTCCTTTGTTTGTGTAAGCAAGGATAACTTCATTCATTTCTGAAGGAGTATAATATTCTCCCAAATCAATAACAAAGTATTGAGAAGAACCAGCAGCCGTTCTTAAAGCCACATCAGAACCTTCACCTGGTTTTAATATTCCATCTAAAGCTGTAGCAGCTGTGGAAAGTGAATGTCCTTCATATATACTTGATATTTCACAAATACTTGCAGGATGGGCACCTGCATAAGCATAGGAAACATTTCTGTTTAATCGGAATAAATTTCCTATATCACCAACATTAATGGTATCACTTACTATTCCCTCTGATGCCGCTCCATTATGACATGCTACTACTCTAACCCAACATACATTTGCAAACACATCTCCAATCACATAATCTTTTCCAGCATCTACTCCTGTTGCAAGGATTGTACTTCCTAAATAGTTTTCTAAATATACAATGTATTTATAATCTTCCTGATTAGGTCCTGCTTGAATGTTAAAACAAACTGTATTATAATCAGGCGATGTAAATGTAACACCTGCTGCATCGTCACATTTTTCCACTTCAACTTTTGCGGCATTTTCATCAACATCTAAAACTGCAATTTCTGTTACCTGAATTCCCCATGTATAAGAATCCAGATAATATAATCTGATATATCTAACTGCTGTTCCCTCCGCATCCGCTAAAGAAGTTACTTCAATCAGATTATTATTAGTACAGGCATCTTTTACATGTGTTCCTTGTACTGTTTTTGCATCTGTGAAGTCCAGACCATTAGCAGAAATTTGAATCTTATATCCTTTTACAGGAGTATCGCCATCACTATTTTCTTTATACCCTACTACCAGTTGATCTAAAGTTGCTAAATCATATACATCTCCTAAATCAATTTGATAATATGTTCCAGTTTTTCCAAATGTAGTAGCCGCATGTTCCCCACCTGGAGTAAACTTTCCATCAGTAAGACAGCCTGTATTACCTTCCTGCAAAGATGGAGCTACCTCCACATTTTTCTTCAGTGCCAGATTATGCTGTGCACTGGCTACCATCTGCTCTGTTGTCATATCTGCCTTTACGGAAATATTCGTAAAAATGGCAGACGAAAATACCATTGTCACTGATAAAAATACAGACAATAGTTTTGATAAATTTTTTCTCATATCTGTTCCTCCTATAGATAAATAGTTATCCTTCTAGGAACATAATTTCCGACCTTTCAATTAATTTTATTATACAAAAACGACTATCATATTTCAATATGATAATCGTCTAATAAACAACTGTATTTTTTGTAGATATTCTCTAAATAATAAATTATTCATCACTTTTTTATAACTTTTCACGTATCATCAACAGACATGAAATAATTAACAATACGCTTGACATCCATATCGCCCTAAACCCAAACCATATCGTCATGATTCCTCCAATTCCTGCACCAATAGCAAAGACAAAGATTATTCCATAATAATAAACAGCTTTTTGCAAAGATTCTTTATTCCTATCCCTTATATACACAGATAAACTTTCTGTTCCACTTCGCAAATTACCAATACACATAGTACTTGCATATCCATATCCGTTCATCTTTCGAAATGTCTGCACCTGCATGGAACAGGTAAAAGACACCAGCATCGTTGCAATCAGATTCCACTTCGATGGCATAAATCCCACAGAAAATAAGATAATAATCTCAAATATAAGAACAATTTGCCTCCAATGAATCCTTTTGGAATTTTTGTATTTACTTTGAATTTGTTCTGCAACCAGCACTCCCAATGCAAAAGCCAGAAGCGGAAAAAGATAACTTAACGCTGTTTTCCATTGTCCCATCATAAAATGCTGACTCATAAGAACTACATTCCCTGTTTGTGCATTGGAAAACACTTTGTCTCTCACATTATATGTATAAGCATCTTGAAATCCTCCCGAAACTGCTAAAACAGCACTGACAAGAAAAGTCTCTGACGTTTGTATCTTTGTTTTTTGTTCTGCTAATCTATTTCCCGGCATTCCTATACTCCTTCTTCTCCTTTGTTAGTATATCCCTAGTTTTATTTGAAATCAAGAAAAAGGATTTCTATCTTTATTTTTCTGTTTGTCTTTTTTTCATTTTTCTCCAATTAAAAAAACCATACATATCATTGATAAAAAACATTACAAAACATACTATCATTGGTAAATACGAAATATTGTCTATAGAAGCCATAATCCAGAGAATAATTAGTACTATATCATTTGCTGCATAAGATAAAGCATATGCACTACTTCTTAAATACATGAAAAATGATGCCAGAAAACTGGTTGTAATAGATATCGTGCTTACAATTAAATTTGCAGTCCCAAAATATTTCAGTACAAAATAAAATAGAAAAGTCACAATCATTGCCAAAATAAACACTTTCAAAATCTGTCTCTTTGATAGATGCGCTACTTTTACTTCTCTTTCATCATAAGGATTTCCAATCCATGATACTACAGACATCAATGCGATAGGCATTGTCATTCCAAGATAGGTTATCATTTCACCATAATAATCAAAGGAATAAGAAATAATTGCATATATAATACTAAAAACCACGGTTAAAATTTGTCCGGTTACATCCCCCTTTGAAACAAAGATTAAAGCTGTCACACCAATGAGAGATGCTGTCAACGTTAAATAATTATCTGTTCCACCTATAAAAAAAGAACCAGCTACCACTATTAGAGAAAAAATCCATAACCCCGATTCAAATTTTGTTAAGTTTTTAATAGATTTTATCATTTTGCTCACTCCTTGTTTTTATTTGTAATAAAAAAACAGCACCATTTTTATAATTATTTTTTCCAAAAGAAAACACCCCCTGCACATCTTCAAAGACCTAATGATGTACAACGAGTGTTTTCACTCACTACCCGGTGGCAGTTTCCTATTTACTTGGGAGTAGTATAACACGACTTCTTATAAATTTCAATTACAACTATATTAATTTATATTACACATTTACTCCAATTTGTGATATACTAATTAAGTAAAAGAAATAATATAGTTGCAGAGTATCATTGGTATTAGTTAATTGTATTATCACTTATGTACAAAAAACAAATATACAATGATTTTTTTATACATTTGTGTCTTCTTTTTCAATAATATAAGGAGGTACTAAAATGAGTACAGGTAAAGTAAAATGGTTTAATTCAGAAAAAGGATATGGTTTCATTACAATTGATGATACAAAGGAAGACGTCTTTGTTCATTACTCAGCTATTGAAACAGAGGGCTTTAAGTCTTTAGAGGAAGGACAAAGCGTAAGTTTTGAAACAACGGAAGGTAAATCCGGTCCTCAGGCTGCCTATGTGACAGTCCTTTAAAATCACATAAAACTTTAAAGTAAATGCTCCTGAATTAATTCAGGAGCATTCGTTTTATCCGCCCAAAGTCACATCCTGTCTGCCATACCAATCCAATGCGTTAAAAAAATCTTCATCTTTATAATCAGGCCATAAATGTTCTTCCACATAAAAGTCTGAATAAACAGATTGAATAGGTAAAAATCCTGACAGCCTTCTCATTCCTCCCCAACGTATAATTAAATCTATCCGTGATATATCCCATGAAAACGGTCGTCCTTCTTCTTTCATATGCGATAAGTCCCATTTCCAGCCATAGTTGACAAGAATATTTACGCGAATTCCACCACCATTTACTGGGGTACGTGTTGTATAAGGCAATAACTCTTCTGGAAAACTTTTTGATTTCGTATCGCCAATAACCAACAAATCCGCACCCTCTCTCGTCAGCATTTCTACCGCCTTTATACATGCTTTTTTAAATGCCTGCACCTGCTCCTTCGGGCGTTTGCAATT
Organism: uncultured Eubacterium sp.; assembly: GCA_948560485.1. The sequence goes on along the minus strand of CAOXUF010000020.1, from coordinate 9,792 downwards.
ATCCACTGTAAAACCATAATAAGTGATTTCTTTAATTCCGTACTCTTTTGCACATTTTAATATTTTAAGTCCCGGATTCAATCCATATTCATATCCATCCTGTTTTCCCATGCTATGTGCCACAGCCCAGCGGCGATTTCCATCGGGAATAATTCCTATATGCTTTGGTTTATGTTTGTTCATATGCGCCTCCTCATTAATAGTATTTACAAATTAATGAAAAATTTGCATAAAATTACAACCTTCTCTTTTTTATTTTTATATAATATATAACTCCAACTGCATCTGCCAGAAACCATCCAATTGGAATAGATGCCCAGATTCCTGTTACCCCAATAATGGTAACTTCCGAAAGAATATATGCTAAAACCACTCTGGTTCCTAACGAACAAATTGTAAGAACCAAAGACATTCCAGGTTTTTCAATTGCACGATAATATCCATAAAGCATAAACAGTACTCCTATTCCAAAATAAAATACTGCTTCAATCCTCAAATATGTTATCCCTGTCTGTATCACCTCCAAATTTTGAGATTCTACAAATATATTCATCAATGGTCTTGCGAAGACACATACGATAAGACTAATTATGGTGCAAAACAAAAATACGCAAATAACGGAACTTTTAATTCCTTTCTTTATGCGCTCTTTCTTACCTGCACCATGATTCTGTGCAACAAAAGTGGAAAATGCATTACCAAAATCCTGTACCGGCATATACGCAAGAGTATCTATTTTTACTGCTGCCGCAAAAGCCGCCATCACCATCGTTCCAAAACTGTTAACCAATCCCTGTATCATAAGAATTCCAAAATTCATTACTGACTGCTGAAGACATGTCAAAAAAGATAGGTTAAAAATATCCTTTAATATCTCTATATCCCACTTTATATGCACTCTTTTTACACGAAGCATCGGAAACCGCATATAATAATATACTGTTATTCCCATCCCTGACACAAACTGTGCAATTACAGTCGCAACTGCCGCTCCTGCAACACCCCAGTGACATATCATAACAAACACAATATCCAATACAATATTTAAAACAACCGACACACCTAAAAATACTAACGGTATCACTGAATTTCCAACCGCACGTAATAAATTAGCAAAAAAATTATATAGAAATGTGGCTGTAATTCCTATAAAAATAAATAAGAGATATTCCCGCATCAGTCTGTGTATTTCTGCCGGCACCTGTAATATATTTATAATCCAATCAACACTTACAAAAACCAAAACATTCAATACAATCGTCAGTGTTCCCACGAGAAGAAAGGACTGAAAAATCCCTCTTCTCAAATTTTCATAGTCCTTTTTTCCAAACTGAATCGCAAAATAACCACTGCTTCCCATACAGAGTCCAATAAGAATGGACGTCAGAAATGTCATGAGTGTATACGAAGAACCTACTGCTGCTAATGCATTTGTTCCAAGAAATCTACCTACAATTAAGGTATCTGCCACATTATAAAACTGTTGTAGGACATTTCCAAACATTAAAGGAAATGCAAATCTCATTAATTTTGTTGTGATTTTTCCTGTAGTTAAATCCTGATTCATTCTGCTGTGCTTCTTTCCACAAAAATATTTTTCTAGTATTATCTTCTGCTTATTCTACCATATCTTTATATTTTTTTCTAACTTTGATGACGTTTATCTCATAATGCTTTACAGGCATATTTCTCTATGATACACTTTATTCATTATGAAATCAGGACGAAACTAAAACTGGAAAAATATCAGTTTTTTCTACAGTCAACTGAAACCTTTCTACTGAAGATAATGAAAACCCAAAAAAAGGAAAGGAATTTTCACTATGTCATCTTTCAATCAAGCATCAGACTATAATTTACAGGAATTTATAAATTTACAAAAGCAGATTAACAATTGTAAACATTGTCAGTCTGCTTTTGGCTTTCAACCTCATCCTATTTTGTTTGGAAATATGAATGCTAAAATTATGCAAATCAGTCAGGCTCCATCACGCACTGTACACAACACCGGAAAACCTTTCAACGATGCCAGCGGCAGACGTCTCCGGTCTGAGTGGTACAATATTTCAGATGACGTTTTTTATAATCCCGACAATTTCTATATTGTATCTTTAGCCCATTGTTATCCAGGCAAAAATCCGGGTGGAGGAGATAAAAGACCGCCGAAATGCTGTGCTGAAAAATGGCTCTCTAAGGAATTAGAATTCGTTCAAAATGAACTTTATATTATTATCGGAAGTTATGCTGCAGAATATTTTTTTCCTGACGGAAAATTAACAGATCTTGTATTTCAAAATCTTGAAATCAAAGGAAAGCCTGCTTTTGTTCTTCCACACCCTTCTCCTTTAAATATAAAATGGTTCAGGGATTATCCTGATTTTCTCGAAGAACGTATATTTGATGTGAGAAAATCAGTTTATACAGCACTTGGAATTTAATGGTCTCCTTTACTTTAAAATAAAGAAACTCTTTGAAAACAAAAAATTAACCCTTTTTGTCAGATACATTTTATCTAACAAAAAGGGAATTCTTTAAATTAAATGATGTATTTTATTTGTTTTTCTCATCTCGTTCTTTTACCAGTGATTCTACCAATCGTTGTACATTATCTAAACAGGTACCGCATACCGTTCCTGCACCAGTCTCCATCTGCACTTCTTCTAAAGTACTTGCACCATTATCTACTGCTTCCTTAATCATACCATTGGTAACATTCATACAGTAACATACAACCATATCCCAATCCATACTCTAATCCTCCTCTTTTCTGTTAGGATTTGCAGAATAAAGGAATTTATGCATGAAGAATTCCTTCTATATCTTTTATGCTTAATTGATTTTCTTTCAATGACTTTACTTTTCGCTCTGTTATTTTGTCATCTTTGTCAAGAACACCACACAATATAGGATTCAGAGTCATATTTATTACAATTCTTTATGACACTTTCTTCGTTATAATTTGCATAACAATATTTGCAGTAATTTTTGCATGTATTATATGTGCCAATCTCAACACTCTCCATACAGCCACATTCATCACGCTGATTCTTATCTTTATTCACTTTAAGTCTGCAATCAATAATGTTTTCTATAAGTTTTTTATCTACACAACAATTATGTTCAATACCGCACTGCTCCAAATCTATACTTTCAGCACAACTTCCTATCATCATTTCATTCTGCTTTGCAATTTGTGCCATTTTCTTTGCAAATTCTAACAGTTCATTTTCATCAACCTCATATGCACCCATTAATTTCATATTCTTCTTATTTTTTGCGTATGTGTCAACAAAACTAATAACACACTTTTCAGTATATCCTTTCAGTGCTGCAGCAATTTGTTCAAATGCTTTCAAATGATATTCTGGAGTATATTTTTCATTAAAAATAATAGGGTCATATCTCCATATTACCTTTTGCCTTCCTATCTTTTCTGATAATTTCTGAAATATTGGAATAATCTTTTCTTTTTTGTTGGGAACATTACATTCTATGTCCGTTCCATAACCGGTCAATGTAAACTGAAAATAATAATTATATAAGGCAAGTTCATCCAGCCTTTCAAGCATTGGTTCCGGATTTTTTGTCCAAAAAACAATACAGTCAACCATCTCTGGTGTTATATCAATCCTGCTTACCTGATGTACGTTCATCGGGTTTCTGACATACACAAAACCTTCTTTTATTCTATTAAAAAACCATTCCGAATAATAGTTCGGAATGTCTGTTCTGCGGCTTACACTTAATATCATTGCTTTAGCCTTCTTTCTATTCTCTTCCTGACAATGAATAAAACTACAACAAGTCATTATCTTGTTGGTACTTATCTTATAAAATGTAAAAAGCATAATTATTTAAGATGGGCAGTGTATCCATTATCTCAGGTACTCTTTCCAGAGTGTGTCGAGAACCATTTCCAACTTCTAAACAATCATGCGTATCACTATCATGATTTCTTTTCAATTAAAATATATTATTGTTATTTATCATTGTCAACAAAAAACTCTTTTATGTATGTTGTGAAATAATTTTAAAAGAGCCTCCGAAAAGCCCCTTGAGTAAACTCGAAAGTTCTTAAATGATTTACTATATATTGCGTGACAATGTCTCGCTAAAACCTCGATTACACTTCGTTTCATCTCGGTCATCTCAACATTGCCTATGAACGCAAAAAAAGACACAATCGCAAGTAAACTTGCATTGTGCCTTTCCATGCGTTCGCACGCAATATTATCTCTTTGAAAACTGTGGTGCTCTTCTCGCTGCTTTGAGACCGTATTTCTTTCTTTCTTTCATTCTTGAATCTCTTGTTAAGAATCCAGCCTTCTTTAATGCAGGTCTGTTTTCAGCATCTGCCTGAACTAATGCTCTTGCGATACCATGTCTGATAGCACCAGCCTGTCCTGTGTATCCACCACCGTGAACACTAATCTTGATATCGAATTTATCAACAGCACCGATCAACTCAAGTGGCTGACGTACGATTACCTTTAATGTCTCAAGACCAAAGTAATCATCAATATCTCTTTTATTAATTGTTATATTTCCTTTACCAGGCATTACATATACTCTGGCAACACTGCTTTTTCTTCTACCTGTTCCATAATACTTTTCTGTAGCCATGTTATTTTCTCCTCCCTATTAACTAAAATGTTAATTCTTCCGGTTTCTGAGCTGCATGTGGATGCTCAGCACCAGCGTAAACAAAAAGCTTCTTCATCATGCTTCTTCCTAAAGGTCCTTTTGGAAGCATGCCTTTTACTGCAAGTTCAATAACACTCTCAGGCTTCTTTTCTAACTTTTCTTTCAGAGTAGTTTCTTTCATACCACCAACATAATCTGAATGATGATAATAAATCTTCTGCTCTAACTTCTTACCTGTTACTTTAATCTTGTCTGCGTTTGTTACGATTACATAGTCACCTGTATCAATATGAGGTGTAAACTGCGGTTTGTTCTTTCCTCTTAAAATCTTAGCAACTTCTGATGACAAACGTCCTAATGTATATCCTGTAGCATCAACTACATACCATTTTCTTTCAATATCTGCTGGACTAGCCATATATGTTTTCATTGGTTTACCTCCTGAAATTTTGCTTATCTAAATTAATTTGTCCTCATGTCCGTACCGGGGCTTTGGCTAGGGCACAAAAACCAACGTGCATAACACGTCATAATAAAGCAGATTATACAATAAATAAACTATCGTGTCAAACTATTTTTTTCATATTCTATTCCTACCAATGTAAGCCCCTTTGCCGGAGCTTTTGGACCTGCTGTGTACCGGTCCTTTGCTTCAATGATCTCTTTTACATGTTCCGGAGGATATATACCCAGCCCCACTTTCAATAACGTTCCTACAATAATTCGTACCATATTGTAAAGAAAACCATTTCCACTGATTTTTATTTTAATAATATCATCATCCTTCGTAATATCCAGATTATAGACTGTCCTTGTTGTTGTCTTCGCCTGACTCCCTGAGGAACAAAAACTTGCAAAATCATGTTCCCCCACAATATATTCTGCTGCTTCTTTCATTTTCTGCACATCAAGTGGCATATAAACAAAGTGAGTATATAATCTATTTAAAGGGTCCGGAAACTTTCGGTTTAATATTTTGTACTCATATGTTTTCGTACTGTCACAATATCTTGGATGAAAGTCCTCAGACACTTCCTCAGACTTTTGGATTCTGATGTCATCCGGCAGTCT
>CAOXUF010000020.1:0-4067 GCA_948560485.1 uncultured Eubacterium sp. | reverse complement strand
ATTGAGTGCAAAAGAAATCTTTTCTGCGGGAATTTTTGTTTCCGTATCAAATACTGCCACATTTCCCACAGCGTGTACACCGGAATCTGTTCTGCTGGCACCGATCACTGCAACATCTTCTCCCAACAGGCTGCTTAATTCTCTATTAATAACCTCTTCTACCGTTATTCCATTTATCTGAATCTGCCAACCACAATAATTAGTGCCATCATATGAAATAATCAATCTGACTCTTTTCATCTTCTATCTCCACATCATCCAAAACTGCTAAAAATCCAACTTTGATCTCTTCGTCATTCTTCCTACAAATAATTCGCCCCAAGTACTACTGCTATCATCACGAAGCAGCTTCCATATGCAAAATAATCTCTTTTCACATATTTCAGAGGTTTCATTTTCGTTCGCTTTCCACTGTGGTAACATCTTGCCTCCATTGCTGTTGCCAAATCCAAGGCTCTTCGAATAGAGGAAATAAACAACGGTATCAAAATAGGAATCAGGCTTTTTGCTTTCTGTATAATATTTCCCGTGTCAAACTGTGCTCCTCTCGCCTTCTGTGCTTTCGTAATCTTGTCCGTCTCTTCCATCAAAGTCGGAATAAATCTTAATGCCAAAGACATAATCATCGAAATCTCATGTACAGGAAATTTTATTACTTTCAAAAATCCAAATGCTTTCTCCAGTCCATCTGCCAGATTATTCGGCGTCGTTGTCAATGTCATAATAGATGTGCAGATTACCAGATAAATTAGTCTGACTGCAATAACCCCGCCTTTTATTATTCCTTCTTTTGTTATGGTAATCATCCAGAATTCTACCAGGACATGTCCAGGCGTTAAGAATACATTCAATACAGCACTAAATAACAAAATAAATAAAATTCCTCTGACACCCCTTAACAACTTAGCAAAAGGTACCTTAGATGCCTTTATAATCGCTGCCATAAAAACCGTGAAAAGAGCATATCCCCAAACATTTTTAATCATAAATAAAAGCACAATCAGGACCATCGTTCCAAATAATTTCACTCTGGGGTCTAATTTATGTATTATTGAATTTTCAGGATAATATTGTCCAATCGTTATATTCGCCATGTTACCTTCCTAAACTCTTCAAAATGTTATCTTTTGCTTCTTCTAAATTAATAATACCAGCATCCACTTCCAGTCCATTTTCTTTCAACTCATGCATAATATAGGTAATCTGCGGAGCAGCCAGTCCAATTTTTTCCAATTTCTTATAATGTTTGAAAACTTTCTTTGGTGTATCATCATACATAATGCTGCCTTTATTCATGACAATAATACGCTCTGCATAATTTGCCACATCCTCCATACTGTGTGAAACGAGCACGATAGCAATTCCCCTGACATCATGAAGTTTTTTAATACATCTCAATATTTTATCTCTGCCCGCCGGATCCAGCCCTGCTGTCGGCTCATCCAGTATTAGTATTTCCGGCTCCATCGCAAGAACCCCTGCAATTGCAACTCTTCTTTTCTGTCCTCCCGACAATTCAAAAGGTGATTTGTCATACAGTTCCTCACTGATACCAACCAGCTGCAAAGCTTCCTTCGCCTTCTCCAGACATTCCTCTTTCGAAAGCCCTTTGTTTTTCGGTCCAAAGCAGACATCTTTTATTACGCTTTCTTCAAACAACTGGTGTTCCGGATATTGAAATACCAGTCCGACCTTACATCGAAGTCCTCTCAAGTCAAATCCTTTGCCCTGTATATCTTTTTCGTCATAATATACACATCCTTCTGTTGCCTTTTCTAATCCATTAAAATGCTGAATTAATGTAGACTTCCCAGAACCTGTATGGCCGATAATCGCAACAAACTCTCCCTTATTGATTTCTAAATTAATATTTTTAATCGCCGCTGTTTCTGAACCAGTTCCCTGCTCATAAACATAACTGACATTCTCCAATTTCAGTGACATTCTCTCTCTCCATAACTCCCAGCGTTAAAGTTCCTTCATGTTTTCCGCCTGTTTTACCTTTTCTATTTCTTTTATTAACTCTTCCACGCTCAAAATTCCATCTTCTATATTTAAACCGCTTTGCTTTAACAAATATCCCAGTTCTGTCACCTGCGGTACTTCTAAACCAATTTCTTTGATTTTTTCTACATTGCAGAACACTTCCTTTGGTGTTCCCTGCATAACAATTTTACCTTTATCCATTACAAATACATTATCAGCATTCACCACTTCATTCATATGGTGGGTAATTAATATAATTGTAATATTTTTTTCCTTATTTAATTGATGCAAAGTCTCTATTACTTCATGTCTTCCTACCGGGTCAAGCATAGCTGTAGGTTCATCAAGAACTATACACTGCGGCTCCATAGCAATAATACCTGCAATCGCCACTCTCTGCTTCTGACCACCGGATAGTTTCAAAGGTGACTTTTTCCTGTAGGCAGTCATTCCTACTGCCCCAAGTGCTCTCTCCACTCTCTTCCATATTTTATCCGTGGGCACACACATGTTTTCCGGACCAAACGCTACATCTTCCTCTACCATTGTTGCCACAATCTGATTGTCAGGGTTTTGAAATACCATACCTGCGGTCTGCCTGATATCCCAAAGATGTTTTTCCTCTCTGGTATCCATTCCGTCAACCCATATCGTTCCCTCCGTAGGAGAAAGCAGTGCATTGATATGTTTTGCTAAAGAAGATTTTCCCGAACCATTATGCCCCAGAACAGCAATAAACTGTCCTTTTTCAACATTCAGACTGACATTATCCACAGCTCGTACAACTTCTTTCTCTTCTTCATCAATATAATCATGTATTAAGTTTTTAATTTTTAGTATATCCATGACTACTGCTCCTTGTGTATTGGGTATCGCAATTATTTTATTCTATTTATAAAGATTTTGCAACTTACATAACATATTACTTACATTACATGCTATGGAAAAGTATTGCATTTCTACTGGATTTTGTGCTATTTTATTCATGGAAAGATAACATTGATAAAATTTTAACTACAAGTCAATATCACTGATAAAAATAGATTCATGTTAAAATTACTAGGAGGCATTAAATGAGTCATACGATCAAAAACTTTTTTTATAGTATAAAAAAATACATTGTAACACACAGATATACGATTTATCTGGCAGTTCCATTTCTATTAATGGATATTATTACGCGAATTTTCGGATACAAAATAGGTTATTTCCCTACATTTTATCCTGCACCAAATATTTTCACGCTGGTATGGATTTTCTTGTTTCTTGGTGTTGTAACATGTCTGAGAGGAATTGGCAGTAAAATAGCCTATTGGACTCTGTTTAGTTTATCTTTTATTTTATTTTTAACAAACGCTATTTATTACTCTTTCACCTCGTTTTATTTTAGTTTTAATTTAATGCTAATGGCAGGAGAAGGCAGTTCTTATATATGGGATACGATTATTCATGCTAACCCTTTGATTTATGTTCTGGCAATTCTCATTGTGATTATTGCAGTAGTTGTATTTAAGAAAGCTCCTGAAAAAAAAGTATTTCGTCCGAAAAGACTTGGCGTCATCTTTCTGATTTTTATTGTGCTGCATTTACTGGCACCGCTATGCTTAGGTTTTGCCAACTCCAACTTAAAATGGAGTAGTTTTAGAAATCCAAGAAATATTTATAACTCTTACAGTGACAGCAACAAAAGCATGCGCGTTTCAGGATTATATGAGTATTCTTTTAGAAATTTCTATATTACATTTTTAAAACCGAAAGAGAATATCAATTCTGAAGACAAAGATTTTTTAGATAAAATCTATACAACAGAAGATACAAAACAACCGGACGAATACACTGGAATTTTTAAAGACAAAAATGTTATTTTTCTTCAATTAGAAGGAATGGATAATTGGCTTCTAACAAAAAAAACTACACCAAATTTATATGGACTGATGCAGAATTCTATTAATTTTAAAGACCATTATTCCATATACACCGGCGGTGGTTCTACATTTAATTCTGAGTTTGCAGTAAATACCGGATTTACAACACCAGTAAGATCGGAAGAGCACACGTCTGAACTCCAGTCACGAGATTCC
>CAOXUF010000019.1:12944-16141 GCA_948560485.1 uncultured Eubacterium sp. | reverse complement strand
TGAAATTGACTTAAGTGGAAATAATCCTAAGATTATTGATAATCCGGGATATGCAATACTGCAGATGAAACTGGATAATCTTTATATTATGGCGATATGTGCAGATGTTCGTGATAAGGAGTTCATGATCCAGGAAGTAGAGCTGTAGGATAATAAAATTTGTATAGAAAAAGAGCTGCTGTAATCAAATAAAATTATAGCAGCTCTTTTGTTTATAAATAAAATCTATTTACTCCACCGTCCTGAAGCACCACAAGGAAGAATTAATCCATTGGAACTTACGGGAAGGCCGATTTCTTCTGCTTCTACGTTACCACCAAACTTTGGTACAATGGCAGTGCTTATCATGTAGTTAAGTACTGCAGGCTGTAGTCCTGTGGTGTAAGAATTAATTAAAAAGAATAGTGGATCATCACTTAAAATGTTCGTGCATAATTCTACGAATGGGAAAATACTTTCTTCGATTTTCCATGTTTCTCCTTTAGGGCCTCGTCCATAAGATGGAGGGTCCATAATAATTCCGTCGTATTTATTTCCCCGTCTGATTTCACGCTCCACAAATTTTACACAATCGTCTACTAACCATCTCACCGGTTTGTCTGCTAAACCTGATGAGACTGCGTTTTCCTTTGCCCAGGTGACCATACCCTTAGAAGCATCTACGTGAGTAACGTGAGCACCGGCATCCAACGCGGCAAGAGTTGCACCGCCAGTGTAGGCAAAAAGATTTAATACTTTAACGGGTCTTCCTGCATTTTTTATTTTCGCTGAGAACCAATCCCAGTTAGTAGCCTGTTCGGGAAATAGTCCTGTGTGCTTAAAACTAAAAGGCTTTAGATTAAAAGTTAGATTGTTATAACCTATAGTCCATTGTTCCGGAAGGTTAAAAAACTGCCATTGTCCTCCGCCTCTGTTACTTCTGTGATAATGTCCATTATGTTTGTGCCATCCTTTATTTTTCTTTGGGGTATTCCAAATTACCTGTGGGTCCGGACGGACCAGTAAATAATCTCCCCATCGTTCTAATTTCTCTCCTGTTGAAGTATCAATAACTTCATAATCTTTCCAATTATCTGCAATCCACATTTGTCTGTTTCCTTTAAAAAATTATTGTTTTCTGAATCCCGGATCAGTATAAAATGTTTTTCATCCGTTTAGAGCTAGGTACTCTTAATTAGATTCTGTTTCATATTTTAACATATTAAATAAAAAGACACAAATTAGAACAAAAAGGAATGGAATTATCTGGAAAAGATATGTATAATATTTGTAAAGATTATGGACAAAAGGAGGAATTTACAATGGCAAACAAATATGAAGGAACAAAAACAGAAAAGAATCTGGAAGCAGCATTTGCCGGAGAATCACAGGCAAGAAACAAATATACATACTTTGCTTCCGTAGCGAAGAAAGAAGGATATGAGCAGATATCATCTCTTTTTCTGGACACAGCAAATAATGAAAAAGAACATGCAAAGATGTGGTTTAAAGAATTAAATGGTATTGGTGATACTGCACAGAATCTTGCAGCTGCAGCAGAAGGTGAAAACTATGAATGGACAGATATGTATGAAGGTTTTGCCAAGACTGCTGAAGAAGAAGGTTTTCCGGAACTGGCAGAAAAGTTCCGTTTGGTAGCAGCGATTGAAAAACACCATGAAGAAAGATATCGTGCATTACTGAAAAATGTAGAAACAAAAGCAGTATTTGAAAAGAGTGAAGTGAAGGTCTGGGAATGCAGAAATTGTGGACACATTGTTGTTGGAACAAATGCACCTGAGATTTGTCCTACATGTGCACACCCACAGAGTTATTTTGAAGTACATGCTGAAAACTATTAAAACTTAAAAAATTTTAATAATAAAGAGTAGCGTTAGTCATTTTGATTAACGCTGCTCTTATGTTATAATATCTGACAGATGAATAAAATAAAAAACAAAAAAATTAAAATATGGAATATAAGTAGTGGAGCAAAAAATGAATTTATATATGAAAAAAATAACTGCTGATTTTAAAGAGACAGATGAATGGCAAAAGATAAATAATAATGCGTTTCCGAAAGAGGAACGTATGGATATAGAGCAGATCATACAATTAATTGATGAAAATATATTTGAAGTCTGGGCATTTTACGATGAAGAACAATTTGTAGGTTATTGTGCATTGGTGACTGACGAAAAGACTGCATATATTTTCTTTTTGGCAATTGACAGTGAGAAACGTTCCATGGGGTATGGAGGACAGGGATTATCATTGATAAAAAAACAATATTCTGATTGCCAGGTGGTAGTGGATTTAGAGGCAATCGAGGAAGAGGCACCTAATATTGCTCAGAGAAAAACAAGACGAAAATTTTATTTAAGAAATGGATTTTTTGTAACTTCATATTATTTGAAATATAGAGGTATGGAGATGGAGGTACTGTGTGCCGATGAGAATTTTAATAAGGATATATTTCAGAAGTTGTTAGATAATGTGACAATTGAGAATGAAAACTATTTACTTTATAAAAAGTAAGGAAAGGATGCCATATGTATATTAGAAAAGCAGAAAAAAAGGATATTCCACAGATAGAGACATTGTTGTATCAGGTTGCAAAAGTACACTCTGACGGACGTCCGGATTTGTTTCAGGCAGGTACAAAAAAATATACTTCGGAAGAATTAAATGAATTGTTGGAGGATTATACCCGCCCGATATATGTTGCTGAGGAAGAGAGAAAAATATTAGGTTATGCATTTTGCATATTTCAGGAAAATCATTCAAATTTGTTAACCCATATAAAAACATTATACATAGATGATTTGTGTGTATTAGAAGGCATAAGGGGAAAAGGGGTTGGAACGAAATTGTATCAGCATGTTATAAAAATTGCTAAACAAAGTGGCTGTTATAATGTGACATTAAATGTGTGGGCGTGTAATGAAGAAGCAAAAGCGTTTTATGAAAAATGTGGACTTCATATACAAAAAATAGGAATGGAAAAAATATTGTAATTAGGAGAGGATACGATGTCTAACATCACAGAGATAAAAGATTTTAATGCACCGGAGTTAGACGTATATGCCAGACTGACAGAAAATCAATTATTGAACAGGCATGAGCCCGAAAAGGGAGTGTTTATTGCGGAAAGTCCTTTAGTAATTGAACGTGCACTTGATTCAGGCTGTGTTCCGATATCCTTTTTAGTAGAAAAA
>CAOXUF010000019.1:10695-12934 GCA_948560485.1 uncultured Eubacterium sp. | reverse complement strand
GCATATAGAAACGCAGGCAAAACATTTGATAGAACGTTGTGGCAGTATACCGGTATACACAGCAGAGTTTGATGTATTAACGAAACTTACAGGTTTTCAGCTGACCAGAGGAATGCTTTGTGCGATGTATCGTCCACAATTGCTTACTGTAGAGGAAGTATGCAGCAACACACGCAGAGTTGCAGTTTTAGAAAATGTCGTGAATCCGACAAATATTGGAGCGATTTTTCGTTCAGCAGCCGCATTGAATATTGATGCGGTATTGTTGACGCAGGCTTGCAGCAATCCATTGTACCGTCGTGCAATCAGAGTAAGTATGGGAACTGTCTTTCAAATTCCGTGGACTTTTATAGATGAGGAAGAAACAGGATATATAGAACAGTTGCGATGTTTGGGGTTTAAAACAGCAGCAATGGCATTGGATGAAAATTCGATAAGTATTGATAATAAAGCGTTGAAGGCAGAGGAACGTCTGGCGATAATTCTTGGGACAGAAGGAGAGGGGCTGGATAAAAATACAATTCAAAATTGTGATTATACGGTATGTATTCCAATGGCTCATGGAGTAGACTCGTTAAATGTGGCGGCAGCCAGTGCAGTTGCTTTTTGGCAGCTGGGTAATAGATAATAATAAGAAAGGATAGGTATAGAAATTATTTGCAAAGGATAATTACTATGCGTAAAAGAAAGAATGAAAAGAGAGGGATTTAAGTCAAGATTAGGATTTATTCTTGTAAGTGCAGGTTGTGCTATCGGAATAGGTAATGTTTGGAGATTTCCGTATGTGGCAGGAGAAAATGGCGGTGGAATATTTGTTTTATTGTACCTTGTGTTTTTGTTGTGTATGGGAGTTCCGGTTTTGACAATGGAACTTGCTATTGGACGGGCAAGTAAAAAGAGTATTGTTTTAGGATATAAAGCATTGGAAAAGCCAAAACATAAGTGGCATATTCATGGGTGGTGCTGTATTTTAGGTTGTTATCTATTGATGATGTATTACACAACAGTTTCCGGCTGGATGGTTGGATACTTTTTGAAATTTTCAACAGGAACATTTAAAAAGAATATGAATGCAGAAGCGATAGGAAATGTTTTTTTAGAACTCTTATCATCTCCGGTGGAGATGGGAATCTGGATGGTTTTGACAGTAGTGTTAGGATTTTTTGTCTGTTCAAAAGGATTACAGAGTGGTGTTGAAAAAATCAGCAAGTTTATGATGTCAGCACTGCTTGTATTGATTGTTGTTTTGGCAGTGCATAGTATTGTGCTTCCCGGAGCGGCGAAAGGTCTGGGATTTTATCTGATTCCAAGTATGGACAAAGTAAAAGATATTGGTTTTGGTAATGTTGTAACAGCAGCTATGAATCAGGCGTTTTTTACACTGAGTTTAGGTATTGCAGCTATGGAGATATTTGGAAGTTATATGAGCAGAGAAAATTCTTTACCCGGAGAAGCATTACGTATTAGTGCGTTGGATACGTTTGTGGCAATTATGTCAGGGTTAATCATCTTTCCGGCATGTTTTTCTTATGGAGTTCAGCCGGATCAGGGACCATCCCTTATTTTTGTTACATTACCGAATGTTTTCGTAAATATGTCAGGAGGAAGAGTCTGGGGAACATTATTCTTCCTGTTTATGACATTTGCAAGCTTTTCAACAATTGTAGCCGTTTTTGAAAATATTATTTCTTTCTGTATAGATATGTTTCAATGGGGACGCAAAAAGGCGGTATTAATTAATGGAATTATTGTTTTAATTGCCAGTATGCCATGTGTACTTGGTTATAATGTGTGGAAGAATGTGCATCTGATTGGTGGAAGGGATGTTTTAGACAGTGAGGATTTTCTTGTAAGTAATCTGTTGCTGCCAATTGGCTCTTTGATTTTCCTGGTTTTCTGTACAACAAAGTTTGGATGGGGATTTGATAAATACTATGAAGAATGTAATACAGGAAGAGGAATACGTTTTGCGAAATGGCTGAAACCATATTTTCAGTTTGTTTTGCCAATCTTGATTTTAATTATTATCATTCAGGGTTTGATATAATAAAGTATTAAAATTTTATGAAAATTGTGCTATGATAGAAATCGTGTGAAAAAAAGGAAAACAAATTGTCGTATTTGGAGTTCCTACAATATAAATAATGAGAGTAAGGAGAAAGAAAATGAGTACACGCATTGGAATTTTAGGTTATGGAAATTTAGGACGTGGTGTGGAATGTGCAATCAAACAGAATGA
>CAOXUF010000019.1:6858-10685 GCA_948560485.1 uncultured Eubacterium sp. | reverse complement strand
TGATATGGAACTGGTTGCAGTATTTACACGTAGAGAACCATCTACCGTTTCTATTCTTACAGAAACAGCAGCAGTTTGTAAGGTAGAAGAAGCAGCAGATTGGAAGGACAAAATTGATGTTATGATTTTATGTGGCGGTAGTGCTACAGATTTACCGGAGCAGACTCCGGAGTTTGCGAAGTATTTTAATGTGATAGATAGTTTTGATACCCATGCACGAATCCCAGAGCATTTTGCAAATGTTGATAAAGTGGCAAAGGAAAATGGAACAGTTGGAATTATTTCTGTAGGATGGGATCCGGGAATGTTTTCACTGAACCGTTTGTATGCGAACGCAATTTTACCAGAGGGAAATGATTATACATTCTGGGGAAAAGGTGTAAGTCAGGGACATTCTGATGCAATCCGTCGTATTGAAGGTGTTAAGAATGCAAAACAGTATACAATTCCTGTAGACAGTGCTCTTGATGCGGTACGTGAAGGAACAAATCCGGAACTTACTACAAGACAAAAACATACAAGAGAATGTTTTGTTGTTTTAGAGGATGGGGCAGATGCAGCAAAAGTAGAAGAAGAGATAAAGACAATGCCAAATTACTTTGCTGATTATGACACAACAGTACATTTTATTAGCGAGGAAGAGTTGATGGCAGAACATAGTGGAATTCCTCATGGTGGATTTGTACTTAGAAGTGGTGTGACAGGTTGGAATAAAGAAAATAAACATCTGATTGAATACAGCCTTAAATTGGATTCAAATCCTGAGTTTACCTCCAGCGTGTTAGTCGCTTATGCAAGAGCAGCACATAGATTGAGCAAGGAAGGTCATAGTGGATGCAAGACTGTATTTGATATTGCACCGGCTTATCTCAGTGCTAAGAGTGGAGCAGAATTAAGAAAAGAAATGTTATAGAATAGAAAATGAAGGGGCTGTAAAAAAGCCCCTTTTTTTGTTGGGAAAGTGTTTTGATACCTTCTTTTTTATAGATTATTAAATTCATAGAAAATCAAAACAAATTACATGTGCTTTTACAAAAAATATAAAATATATATGTAAAAATATTTAAAATATGTGGCAAGTCAAAATATTTTACATATCTATTTATATCAAACTATAAAACGTATATGTAAAAATATTTAAAATATGTGATAAGTGGAAATATATTACGTATTTATTTTTATCAAACTACAATATATATATGTAAAATATTTTTAATTTCCACATATTTCAAATATTTTTACATACATATTTCGCAGATTAAAAAAGAAATATATGTAAAGTTTCAAGTGTGATTTATAGGGGATAGAGGACTTTTAATTTTTGTTTTTTTGCGGTTTCTTAATATATAGAAATCACATCGTGATTTTGGTATAATAAAAGTTCCGTAAGAAGTGCAAAGGTAGTTGCTCTTACGAATTCGAGCCTCGAGATAGACTTCGCAAGAGAACTCTATTTATATAAAAATCTTTAAGATAGATTACAATAAAAAAGATTGAGATATGTAAGGTGGGATTTAAAGTGAAAAAAATTTTGAAATTAATTATAGCTGTTACAGTTTTTTTGATTTATTTTATATTATTCTGTGCAATAGCAGGGGGAGATGGAGGAGATCCGTGGGATAAATTGATGAAATGGGCAAAGAGATAGAGGTAAGAGAATGATAGCATTAATTGTAGCCTATGCGAAAAATCGAGTGATTGGTAATGGTGGCTGTATTCCTTGGAAAATAGAAGGAGAACAGAGACGTTTTAAGGAATTGACGACAGGAAATATAGTTATAATGGGGAGACGTTCCTATGAAGAAATTGGTAGACCATTACCTGATAGAATGACAATCGTTATATCTAATACTATTAAAATTGAAGGTGAAAATTGTATAACTGCCAAATCGTTAGCAGAAGCAATTGAATTGGCAGGAGATAAAGATATATATATTTCGGGTGGCTCAAAACTATATGAAGAGGCATTGCCATTAGTGGAAAAAATGTATATAACTGAAATAGACTGTGATATTAAAGGAGATACATATTTTCCAAAATTTGAAGAAAATCAGTATGTAAAAGAAATTATCGGTCGTTATGAAAGTGAAATCCCTTATACATATATAACCTATACAAGAAGAGATGCTTTATTCAAGAAAATATAAGACGGGTAAGAGAGGATGTGAATGGAGCTGGCGTAAGTTACATAACAAATAATGGAAATGATATGAAAGGTAAGAGTAAAAATGAAAAAGAATAGTTGTATATTTTTGTTCATGCTTCTTATTGTTATGAATAGTATGTTTTCGTTTACAGTTCAGGCAGATACAGGACCAAAACCATCAGTAAACGTTACTTTTGTAAACATGAATGATGAATTATGTTATGGAACATTGCTTTCAAAAACGGAAACTACCGGACCACATTCTGTGTGGGATGGAAATGAAAAAGATGTGCGCATTCAGAACATGGATATTGATGTGTGGAAAGCATTTGTTAACTATAAAGATAAAGATGGATATTATTTTCTGCAGCAAGCATGGAGATGTGATAAAACTAAAAAATTAGAATGGACTTATTATCCTCCGGAGTCTTTTAAAATACTTCTTTATTATCCTAAGACAAATCGGTTTATTTCCAGTGAAATTTATGAAAGATATGCTTTTGATAGTTATTTTACAGTAAAAATGGATAAGAAAGAAAGTTACATGGTTGATGTACATAAAACTTTCGTGGCAGAAAAAAGTTATGATTATCAATCAGAAATCATATCGCTGATTTGTCGTATTATAATTACAATTCTTTTAGAAATAGGAGTTGCACTGTTATTTGGTTTTGGGAAGAAGGAATTCTTGTCTGTGATTATTGTTGCTAATTGTGTGACGCAGATTCTTTTAAACCTGTTATTGAACATTATAAATTATCACTATGGTGCGAAAGCGTTTGTGATAAACTATATTTTGTTTGAAATCATTGTTTTTGCTGTAGAAGCAGTTTTGTATTATATATTATTTAATAGGAAGAAAGAGTGCAAAGTTTCAGGGAAAAAGATTATCTTTTATGCGTTGCTTGCAAATATATGTTCTTTCGCAGGTGGATTTTTTATTGCAAAATGGATTCCGGGAATTTTTTAATTATTTAGAACCGATAGGAAGAGAGAAATGTACTATACTTACATATTAAGGTGTGAAGATAATTCTCTTTATACTGGAATTACAACAGATGTAAAGAGAAGATTAGAAGAACACAAAACTCAAAGCAAAAAAAGTGCCAAGTATACGCGTACGCATAAAGTGACCAAAATAGAAATAGCTTGGGCAACGGAAACTAGAGTTTTAGCAAGTAAACTGGAGTATCATATCAAGAAACTGACAAAGGGGCAGAAAGAACGATTGATTATTACAAATGATTTGGAGAATATATTAGGAAATAAAATAGAAGGAAGCAGGTATATAAAAATACTAGTTTCTTCTATATATATAATGATTCGTAAAAAAGTATTGCATGTAAATTGTTTACTTTACTGATAAAAATATCATGTATCAGTTGTTTGTAGATAATACAGAAGCAGGAACAAAGTTGGGACAGAACATTATTGATTGTATAACGAAAGATTGAAATGAAATGAAAAATAAGTTATGCTGTGAGTTGTACAGTATAACTTATTTTTATGTTTTCCAGAAATTTAAATAAATGTAAAAGTTTTTTATTTTGGGGTTGCAATTTGTAATCCCTTATGTTATGATTGTTCGTGCTGTGACATTGATAGCGTTGAAACGTGAGGTTGCTGCATACGAAAGATGCAGGTTTTCCGTGGAGCGAATGTCAAGTTAGGAAACTGGCGA
>CAOXUF010000019.1:1337-6848 GCA_948560485.1 uncultured Eubacterium sp. | reverse complement strand
ACGGAAAGGTTGTACGGTCACCGCTTGTCGTGCTAGAGTTTAAAATAGTACGAAAAGGAGGCGGCTTTTTTTATGGCACAAGTAATGAGAATTACACTGAAAGCTTACGATCACAAATTAGTAGATCAGTCAGCTAAGAAAATTGTTGAAACTGCAAAGAGAACAGGAACAGAAGTTAGTGGTCCGGTACCTCTACCAACTAAGAAAGAAGTTATTACTATTCTTAGAGCTGTTCATAAGTACAAAGATTCCAGAGAGCAGTTTGAACAGAGAACTCATAAGAGACTCATCGATATCATTGCTCCAAACCAGAAGGCAGTAGAAGCTTTATCAAAGCTTGAAATGCCAGCAGGTGTGTATATTGATATTAAGATGAAGAACAAATAGTGAGAATTATCCTTGAAGGTTTTATATAGGTAATTAAACGAATGAGTTAGTTACAAAACTGTTCTAGGATGATCGCGGAATGCGATCCGCTGTAGATTAAACAGGAGGTAATTATTAATGAAGAAAGCTATTTTAGCAAGAAAAGTTGGAATGACTCAGATATTCAACGAAGCTGGCGAATTAGTACCAGTTACAGTTCTTCAGGCTGGACCATGTGTAGTAACACAGGTTAAGACAGTTGAGAACGATGGATACGCAGCAGTTCAGGTTGGTTTCGAAGATATCAGAGAAAAACTTGTCAACAAACCTGTAAAGGGAATGTTTGACAAGGCAGGCGTATCTTACAAGAGATTTGTAAGAGAATTTAAACTCGAAGGTGAGTATGCAGTAAAAGATGAAATCAAGGCTGAAATTTTTGAAGCTGGAGATAAGGTTGATGCTACTGCAGTTGCGAAGGGAAAAGGATTCCAGGGCGCAATTAAGAGACATGGACAGTCAAGAGGACCTATGGCTCATGGTTCTAAATACCATAGACATGCTGGTTCAAATGGTGCATGTTCATCACCAAGTAAGGTATTTAAAGGTAAGAAGATGCCTGGTCACATGGGTGGCAAACAGGTGACAACTCAGAACCTTGAAATCGTTAGAGTTGACGCTGAAAAGAATTTACTCTTAGTTAAAGGTGCTGTACCGGGACCTAAGAAAGCTTTAGTAACAATTAAAGAATCTGTGAAAGCCGGTAAGTAGTATTTGAAAGGAGGAACGCACAGATGGCAAAAGTATCTGTTTTAAATATGGAAGGAAGCGAAGTTGGAACAATCGAACTTAGCGATGCAGTATTTGGTGTAGAAGTAAATGAAAATTTAGTACATCAGGCTGTAGTAAGCCAGCTCGCAAATAACCGTCAGGGAACACAGAAAGCGAAGACTCGTTCAGAAGTGAGCGGCGGTGGCAGAAAACCATGGAGACAGAAAGGAACAGGTCATGCAAGACAGGGTTCTACAAGATCTCCACAGTGGACAGGCGGCGGAGTTGTTTTTGCTCCAACACCTAGAGATTATTCATTCAAGATGAATAAGAAAGAAAAGAGACTGGCTCTTAAGTCAGCATTGACATCAAGAGTTAACGAAGGAAAATTAATCGTAGTTGATGAACTTAAGTTTGACGCTCCTAAGACAAAGGAATTTGCAAAGGTTATGGCAAACTTAAAGGCTGAAAAAGCATTAGTAGTATTAAATGAAAATGATGCAAACACAGTAAAATCAGCTAAGAACATCCCTACAGTGAAAACTGCTTTGACAAATACAATTAATGTATACGATATTCTTAAATACGATACAGTAGTAGTTGAAAAAGCAGCTGTAGCAACAATTGAGGAGGTGTACGCATAATGGCAGATATTAAATATTATGACGTGATACTTTCACCAGTTATTACTGAAAAAAGTATGAACGCTATGGCAGAAAAGAAATATACATTCTACGTTCACACAGATGCTACTAAGTCACAGGTTGCTGATGCGGTTGAAAAAATGTTCGAAGGAGCAAAAGTAGAAAGCGTTAAGACAATGAACTTAGCAGGAAAGAATAAGAGACGTGGTTATGTAACTGGAAAGACAGCAGCAAAGAAGAAAGCGGTTGTTCAGTTGACAGAAGACAGTGCAGATATTGAAATCTTTGCAGGTCTGTAATAAGAAAAAAAGTTAGACGCAGAAACAAGCGTGATAATAAAGGTTTAATTTGAAAGGAGAAAGAAAATGGGAATTAAGACATTTAACCCATACACACCTTCAAGAAGAGCTATGACAATGCTTGATAATGCAGAGATTACAAAGGCTACTCCAGAGAAGTCTTTAACAAAATCTCTCAAAAAGACAGCAGGTCGTAACAATCAGGGTAAAATAACAGTTAGACACCATGGTGGTGGTTCTAGAAGAAAATACAGAATGATTGACTTTAAGAGAAATAAAGTTGACATTCCTGCAACAGTTAAGAGTATTGAATATGATCCAAACAGAACAGCTAACATTGCATTAATCTGCTATGCTGACGGTGAAAAGGCTTATATCCTTGCTCCTAACGGATTAAAAGTTGGCGATGTACTTATGAACGGTGAGAACGCTGAAGTTAAAGTAGGTAACTGCTTACCATTATCAGCTATCCCGGTTGGTACAGAAATCCACAACATTGAGTTATATCCGGGTAAGGGTGGACAGTTAGTCCGTGCTGCTGGTAACGTAGCTCAGTTAATGGCTAAGGAAGGCAAATATGCAACATTAAGACTTCCTTCAGGCGAAATGAGAATGGTACCAATCGTCTGCAGAGCAACAATCGGTACTGTTGGTAACATTGAACACGGTCTTGTAAACATTGGTAAAGCAGGACGTAAGCGTAATATGGGTATCAGACCTACAGTTCGTGGTTCTGTTATGAACCCTAATGACCATCCACATGGTGGTGGTGAAGGACGTGCACCAGTTGGTCGTCCGGGTCCATGTACACCTTGGGGTAAACCAGCACTTGGCTTGAAGACTCGTAAGAAGAATAAACAGTCTAACAAGATGATCGTTAGAAGACGTGACGGAAAGAACATGAAATAGGAGGTAGAGACGAATGGCTAGATCATTAAAAAAAGGCCCATTTGCGGATGAGAGCTTATTAAAGAAAATTGATGCATTGAACGAATCAGGCGACAAGTCAGTTGTTAAAACCTGGTCAAGACGTTCCACAATTTTCCCACAGATGGTTGGACACACAATCGCTGTCCATGATGGTAGAAAGCATGTGCCAGTATATGTTACAGAAGATATGGTTGGACATAAACTTGGTGAATTTGTTTCTACTAGAACTTATAGAGGACATGGAAAAGACGAAAAGAGAGGTTAAATAAACCGTTAGAATTTGAAAGGAGGTCTCATCTATGGCAAAAGGACATAGATCCCAGATAAAGAGAGAGAGAAATGCTAATAAAGATACAAGACCATCAGCAAAGTTATCTTATGCAAGAGTGTCTGTTCAGAAAGCATGTTTCGTATTAGATGCCATCAGAGGTAAAGATGTACAGAGTGCTATCGGTATTCTTACTTACAACCCAAGATATGCATCAAGCGTAATTTTGAAATTATTAAATTCAGCAATTGCGAATGCTGAAAACAACAATAACATGGATGTTAGTAAACTTTACATTGCAGAATGCTTCGCAAATGCGGCACCTACAATGAAGAGAATTAAACCTAGAGCACAGGGTAGAGCTTATAGAATCTTAAAGAGAAACAGCCACATCACTATTGTGCTTGATGAGAGATAAGATAGGAGGCAAAGTATGGGACAGAAAGTTAATCCACATGGATTAAGAGTCGGAGTTATTAAAGACTGGGACTCAAAGTGGTATGCAGAAGCTGATTTTGCAGACAACCTTGTTGAAGATTACAAAATCAGAACATACCTTAAAAAGAGATTATACAGTACAGGTGTTTCTAAGATTGAAATCGAAAGATCATCTGACAGAGTAAGAGTTAATGTTTACACAGCTAAGCCTGGTCTCGTAATCGGAAAAGGTGGTGCTGAAATCGAAAAGGTTAAAGCTGAAGTTCAGAAAATGACTGATAAGAAGTTATTTATGGATGTTAAAGACGTAAAGAGACCTGATAAAGATGCTCAGTTAGTTGCAGAAAATATTGCACAGCAGTTAGAAAATCGTATTTCTTTCAGAAGAGCAATGAAATCTGCAATGTCTAGAACAATGAAAGCAGGCGCTTTAGGAATTAAGGCTGCTACATCAGGACGTCTTGGTGGTGCTGATATGGCTCGTACAGAGTTCTACAGCGAAGGAACTATTCCACTTCAGACATTACGTGCTGACATCGACTATGGTTTCGCGGAAGCTGATACAACTTACGGAAAAGTAGGTGTAAAGGTTTGGATATATAACGGCGAAATACTTCCAACTAAAGAAGGGAGCGATAAATAATGTTAATGCCAAAAAGAGTTAAACATAGAAAACAGTTCCGTGGTTCTATGAGAGGAAAAGCAACTAGAGGAAATAAGATCTCATATGGTGAGTTCGGTATTGTAGCAATGGAACCAGGCTGGGTTCGTTCAAACCAGATTGAAGCAGCCAGAATTGCCATGACACGTCATGTAAAGCGTGGTGGTAAAGTTTGGATCAAGATATTCCCAGACAAACCGGTAACAGCTACACCAGCTGAAACTCGAATGGGTAAAGGTAAAGGTGCACTTGAGTATTGGGTAGCAGTAGTTAAGCCAGGCAGAGTAATGTTTGAAATTGCTGGAGTTCCAGAAGAAACAGCTAGAGAAGCATTACGTCTTGCAACACACAAACTTCCAATTAAATGCAAGGTTGTATCTCGTGAAGATTTAGAAGGCGGTGATAACAGTGAAAATTAAGGAATATGTAGAAGATTTAAGAGCAAAATCAGCTACAGAGTTAGAAGATGAATTAGTAGCTGCTAAGAAGGAACTTTTCAATTTGAGATTCCAGAACGCAACAAACCAGTTAGATAACACAAGCAGAATTAAAGAAGTTAGAAAAAATATTGCCAGAATTCAGACATTAATCGTTGAAAAGGCAAATGCTGCTGAATAGTTACAGGTTAATCCCTAATTGAGAAAGGAGAATTGTTGTGGAAAGAAATTTAAGAAAAACACGTACCGGAAAAGTTGTCAGCGATAAAATGCAGAAGACTATCGTTGTAGCTGTAGAGGATCATGTAAAGCATCCTTTATATAACAAGATCGTTAAGAGAACTTATAAATTAAAAGCTCATGACGAAGAAAATACAGCCGGTATCGGTGATACAGTAAAAGTTATGGAAACAAGACCATTATCAAAGGATAAGAGATGGAGACTTGTTGAAATTATTGAAAAGGCTAAATAGTCTTTGTAAAGATTAAAGGAGGAATACAGCATGATTCAACAGGAAAGTAGACTTAAAGTTGCTGATAATACAGGCGCTAAAGAATTACTTACAATCAGAGTAATGGGCGGATCTACTAGAAGATATGCTAATATCGGTGATATTATCGTTGCTACTGTTAAAGATGCAACACCAGGCGGAGTTGTTAAAAAAGGTGACGTTGTAAAAGCCGTAGTAGTTCGTACTGT
>CAOXUF010000019.1:0-1327 GCA_948560485.1 uncultured Eubacterium sp. | reverse complement strand
ATTTGACGAAAATGCTGCTGTAATTATAAAAGAAGATATGTCCCCAAGAGGAACTCGTATTTTCGGACCAGTTGCTAGAGAATTAAGAGATAAGAAATTTATGAGAATAGTTTCTTTAGCACCTGAAGTTTTATAGGAGGTATGCATAATGTCAGCTATGAAGATTAAAAAAGGTGATACAGTAAAAGTTATCGCTGGTAAAGACAAAGGTAAAGAAGGTAAAGTTACTGCTGTGAACGCCAAAAAAGGCACAGTAACAGTGGAAGGTGTTAATATGCATACAAAGCACACAAAACCAAGTGCTCAGAACCAGAATGGTGGCATTGTAACACAGGAAGGACCTATAAATGTATCTAACGTTATGCTTGTTGTAAAAGGACAGGTAACAAGAGTTGGATTCAAAGTAGAAGATGGAAAGAAAGTACGTATTGCCAAGAAAACCGGCGACGTAATTGATTAATTTAAGAGAGGAGGTCCAGAAAGTTGAGCAGACTTAAAGAAAAGTATTTAAACGAGATTGCGGATGAAATGAAAAAGAAGTTCGAATATAAGAACGTAATGGAGATTCCAAAGCTCGACAAAATTGTTATAAACATGGGTGTTGGCGAAGCGAAAGAAAACGCTAAAATCTTAGAGACAGCTGTAAAAGATCTTGAGACAATCACAGGTCAGAAGGCAGTTGTAACAAGAGCTAAAAATTCAGTAGCTAACTTCAAGTTAAGAGAAGGACAGCCAATCGGATGTAAAGTTACTCTTAGAGGAGAAATGATGTACGAATTCTTAGACAGATTAGTAAATCTTGCACTTCCTCGTGTAAGAGACTTTAGAGGTGTTAATCCAAATGCATTTGATGGAAGAGGAAATTATGCTCTTGGTATTAAAGAACAAATTATCTTCCCTGAAATCGAATACGATAAGGTTGATAAAGTTAGAGGTATGGACATTATTTTTGTTACTACAGCTAACACTGATGAAGAAGCTCGTGAATTATTGGCATTATTTAACATGCCATTTGCAAAGTAATTAGGAGGTAGACCCATGGCTAGAACTGCTATGAAAGTTAAACAGCAAAGAAAAGCTAAGTTCTCAACACAGGCTTACAACCGTTGTAGAATCTGTGGTCGTCCACATGCTTATTTAAAGAAATACGGAATCTGCAGAATCTGCTTCCGTGAATTGGCATATAAAGGACAGATACCAGGCGTTAAGAAAGCAAGCTGGTAAGAGAAAATTTGAAGGAGGAAATAAACTATGACTATGAGTGATCCAATCGCAGATATGCTTACAAGAATCCGTAATGCAAATACTGCAAAACATGATACAGTAG
>CAOXUF010000018.1:3709-16286 GCA_948560485.1 uncultured Eubacterium sp. | reverse complement strand
AAATTTTTTATCATTACAGAATCTTCTATCAGTGCAACAACAATTTCTCCATTAAAATTGCTGAAGGGGATTATTATCACTTAAAAGAGGACTCAAATGATGATAATTATAGTATGTATTTGTATGATTCGGATAAACATGTACTGTATTATATACACTATAATAGATAGAGGAACTACGATGAAATCTCAGCAGAAATATTGCAGGAGGAATTATTAGTTATTTTTCTAATAAATATAGGAAAAGGTGTATTGGGGAATAACAATGGTTTTACATATTTCATTAAAGAATGAGTAAAATAAGTTAATCTAAAGGTAAAAAATTGTAATGTGTTTAATAAAAATTTAATAAAAAGTCAGGCATGAGATAGTATGAAAAATATTGTGCCTGGCTTTTTGTATATAATAAATTTCAAAATTAGGTAGGTTCTAAACAAAAGCTGGGTAAAGAAATTGATAAAAAAGAGTAGGGAGGCAACGGATAACTCTGTTGTCAGAGTATAAGACTTTATTTTATGAATATACTTATAAATACCACATAAAATATTTATGGGAGACATCGGAAAAACTTAAAATTAATATTATGAAAAAGGAGTGATATTATGCGCAGAAAATTATTGGGTATGGCATTGTGCGTAACAATGGCAGCAGGATTGTTCACGGCATGTGGAAATGACGATTCAAAAAAGGAATCAAAAGATAAAGGTTCGGTATACTGGTTGAATTTTAAACCGGAGGCAGATGAGGCATTGCAGGACATCGCAAAAGAGTACAAAGAGGAAAAGGGAGTCGATGTAAAAGTAGTTACGGCAGCATCGGGAACATATGAACAGACTCTTACGTCTGAAATGGAAAAATCAGATGCCCCGACATTGTTTGTTGTAGGAAATCAGGCGGCAGTAAAAACATGGAAAGACTATTGTATTGATTTAAAAGATACAGATGTATATAAAGAGTTAAACACAGATGCGTTTAATTTAACAGATGAGAATGGAAAGGTTTGTTCTATCGGATACTGTTATGAGAGTTTTGGTTTAATTGTTAATAAAAAATTATTAAAAGAAGCAGGATATGATGTGACAGATATTAAAGATTTTAAATCATTAAAACGTATTGCAGAAGACATTCATAAAAGGGCAGATGAGTTAGGATTTGATGCGTTTACATCATCAGGTATGGATGATTCATCCTCTTGGAGGTTTACAGGACATTTAGCAAACATGCCATTGTATTATGAGGCAAAAGAAGACGGATGGAAAGAAGCACCGGCAACGATTAAGGGAACATATCTGGATAACTATAAAAATGTATGGGATCTTTACATTAACAATAGTAAGTATGACAAAAAGACTTTAGCAACCGGCGGTTATGATGCTCAGGCAGAGTTTAAAAAGGGTGAAGCTGTATTTTATCAGAATGGAACATGGGAATATGCAGAAATCAGCAAGTCAATTGATGATGAGGACTTGCAGATGATACCGCTCTATTGTGGAGTAGAGGGAGAGGAAAATGCAGGATTGTGTTCCGGTACAGAAAACTGCTGGGCAGTTAATGCAAAAGCATCAAAAGAGAATCAGCAGGCTACACTTGATTTTATGAAATGGCTGGTTACTTCAGAGGATGGAACAGAGATGATGGCAGAACAGTTCGGAGCAATTCCTTATAAATCAGCGGCAGACAGTGGAAATGTATTTTTGAGAAATGCAAATGAATTAATGGAAGCAGGTAAGTATACCGTAGACTGGACATTTAATTATACACCAAATGTAGACGACTGGAGAGCAAGTCTTGTGGCAGCAATGAACAAATATAATGCAGGTGGAAAATGGGATGATGTTAAAACTGCATTTGTAGAAGGATGGGCAACACAGTATAAGGCTGCAAATCAGTAAGAAAATGATATCAATGAATTTTGTGGGGCAGGCATTGTCTGCCCCATAAGACTAGTTTATGGAAAAAGGGGAGATATTACATTTATGGTGGGAGCTATCAGGAAAAAAAGGACGAAGTATAGTGGGACATCAGTAAATTCAAAATTACTTCGAAAACCAATACGGAGATGTTTCGGTTTATTTTTGTTACCTACGTTTGCTGCATTTTTTATTGGGTTTTTATATCCGTTTATCCGTGGAATATATTTATCTTTTTGTACATTTATTACCACAAGTGATGCAACATGGAAAGGAATTGGAAATTATATCAGTGCGTTTCAGGATGCATCGTTTATTCACGCATTCTGGTATACGGCATTGTATGCCATTGTGTCGTTACTGTTGATAAATGTGCTGGCATTTTCAGTAGCTTATCTTTTAACGTTGGGATTCAAAGGTGCAAATTTGTTTCGAACGGCATTCTTTATGCCGAATCTCATTGGAGGTATTGTTCTCGGATATATTTGGACAATGATATTTAATGGGATATTAGTCAGATTTCACACGAGCATATTAATGGAGACGAAGTATGGTTTCTGGGGACTAGTAATTTTGATGTGCTGGCAGCAGATTGGTTATATGATGATTATTTACATCGCAGGACTTCAGGCAGTGCCGGAAGATTTGACAGAGGCTGCAAAGATTGACGGGGCATCAAAATGGAAGACGTTATTTCATGTTACGATTCCGAATATTATGCCATCCATCACAATTTGTCTCTTCTTAACATTAACAAATGGATTTAAGTTATTTGACCAAAATCTGGCTCTGACAGGAGGACAGCCATTTAATCAACAGCCGGATGGTTCAGTTATAAAAACCACAGAGATGCTTGCGCTAAATATTTATAGTACTTTTTATGGACAAAACACAGCAGCAAGAGGTGTGGCTCAGGCAAAAGCTGTAATATTCTTTATTTTAGTAGCTGCAATTTCGCTGATTCAGTTAAGAGCAACCAGGTCGAAGGAGGTGCAGCAATAATGAAAAATATAAAGCGGGGAAAGTGGCTGACCTTAATATTCAGCATCGTAACTTTAGTCTACATCAGTCCTATTTTTATTGTTTTAATGAATTCTTTTAAAGCAAATACAAATGTAAAAACGGATACTTTTGCATGGCCGTCAGGGGAAATGTTTGTGGGATGGGCAAATTATTTAAAAGGTTTTACCTTTGGAAATTATCCATTTTTAAAATCTGTATTGTTTAGTTTTGTTATTACAATACTTTCAACAATTCTGATTTTATTTTGTACATCCATGGCAGCATGGTATATTGCCAGAGTAGACAGTAAAATATGCAGAATCATATACTATTTGTTTGTATTTTCAATGATTGTACCATTTCAGATGGTTATGTTCACACTATCGAAAACAGCAGATACGTTAAGTTTGAACACTCCGTGGGCCATTCCGATTGTTTATTTGGGATTTGGTGCAGGTCTGGCAGTGTTTATGTTTACCGGTTTTATCAAGGGACTTCCTTTGGAAATAGAAGAGGCTGCTGCGATAGATGGATGTGGACCTCTTAGAACGTTTTTTGTTGTAATTATTCCTATGTTAAGACCTACACTGATTTCTGTTGGTATTTTAGAAATTATGTGGATTTGGAATGATTATCTTCTGCCATATCTGATATTAGACCGTACAGAATATATGACAATCCCAATTCATATTCAGTATTTGCAGGGAAGTTATGGTTCTGTTGATTTGGGAGCGATAATGGCATTAATTATTTTAAGTATTATACCGGTTATCCTATTCTATCTGACATGTCAAAAATACATTATAAAAGGTGTGGCATCCGGTGCAGTAAAAGGATAGGTATAAGGGAGAAAGTTTATGAGAGCAAGTGGTATATTATTACCGATTTTCAGCCTGCCGGGAAAATATGGAGTTGGGTGTTTTTCAAAAGAGGCGTACAAGTTTATAGATTTTTTAAAAGAGTGTGATCAGAAGTATTGGCAGATACTTCCTATTGGGCCTGCCAGTTATGGTGATTCTCCATATCAGTCTTTTTCTACGTTTGCCGGAAATCCGTATTTTATCAGCCTGGAGGATTTGATAGAACAGGGATTATTGACGAAAGCAGAATGTGATGGAATAGATTTTGGAAAGAATTCGAATGAGGTTGATTATGAAAAACTTTACAAACATCGATTCAAACTGTTAAGGAAAGCATATGAGCGAAGCGAAATCTATGAAAAAGAAGAATTTCATAAGTTTAAGGCAGAAAATGAATACTGGTTAAAGGATTATGCAATCTTCATGGCAGTAAAAGACCGATTTGGCGGAAAAAGTTTTGACCAGTGGGCAACAGATATTTGTAACAGATGGGGATACTCCATGGAGTATTACCAGAAAGAACTATATTTTGATATTGAATTTTATGAGTTTGTTCAGTATGAATTTTATAGACAGTGGTTTCAGCTAAAAGAATATGCCAATAAAAAAGGGGTTTTCATTATTGGCGATATTCCCATTTATGTTGCATATGACAGTGCAGATGTATGGGCGCATCCGGAGTTGTTTCAGTTAAATGATGACAAAAAGCCACAGGCAGTTTCAGGTTGTCCGCCGGATGGGTTCTCCGAAAGAGGACAGTTATGGGGGAATTCATTATATCAGTGGAATTATCATCAAAGTACAAATTATGATTGGTGGATAAAAAGAATAGAAAAATGTTCTCAGTTGTATGATGTGATAAGAATTGACCATTTTAGAGGTTTTGATGAATATTATTCTATTCCAGCTGATGCAGAAGACGCGATGGATGGGCATTGGGAGAAAGGTCCGGGGATGGAATTATTTGAGGCAGTCAGATACTGCCTTGGAGATATACAAATTATTGCAGAAGATTTAGGATATATGACAGATTCTGTCCGTATGCTGGTTGAGCAGAGTGGTTATCCAAATATGAAGGTGTTAGAGTTTGCTTTTGATTCCAGGGAAGATTCAGGACCTGCTGATTATCTGCCTTATAATTATAATAAAAATTGTGTTGTATACACAGGGACACATGACAATGAAACTTTAAAAGGATGGCTGGGAAATATTAAAACGGAAGAAAGGCAGAGGATTCAGAAATATATTGGAAGACAAATTTCAGATGAAAGAGAACTGGTAAAGGAAATTATCAGAATGGCACATGCTTCTACTGCAAATATTTGTATTATTCCGTTACAGGATTATCTTGGTCTGGGAAATGAGGCAAGAATGAATACTCCGTCTGTGCTGGGAGGTAACTGGAAATGGCGGATTCAGTCGGACAGATTTAATCAAGAGCTAATGAAAGAGATTCGTGAATATGCACAGATTTATGGAAGAGCATAAAGAGTCGGTTCTTTGGAACCGGCTCTTTGCTTTTGCATAATAAATTTATTTATGGTAAAGTGAAAAAAACAAAAGGATAAGCTCCGGTAAGTGAGAGGAATAAAAAATGGCGGAAATTACAATAAAAGATATTGCAAAAATATGTGGTGTAGGTATTAGTACTGTGTCCCGGGCAATTAATGATGACCCTGGAATTAATGAAAATACAAGGAAAAGAATACTGAAAGTCATCGAAGAATATCATTATATTCCAAACAACAGTGCAAGACATTTGAAAATGACTGAGTCCAATACAGTAGCATTGTTAGTAAAAGGAATTGACAATCAGTTTTTTCAGGGAATGTTAAAAATATTCGAAGAAGAACTGAAACAGTTAAAATATACTTTTTTATTACATGCAGTAGACGAGGAACAGAAAAGCATGGATGTGGCTGTTGCACTTGCAAAAGAAAAAAGGTTAAAGGGCGTAATCTTTTTAGGAGGAAGAATTGATACAACAGATAACAGATTAAAAAATATGGGAATCCCATATGTAATGTGTACAGTGGCAGTAGATATGACAGCACCGGGGCGGGACTGCTCATCAGTATCTATAGATGATGAAAAAGAAAGTTACCGTGTGGTGGAATATTTATGCAGAAAAGGACACAAAAGGATTGCAATTATTGCGGGAAGAGATAATGATCTTGCAGTAGGAGGCATGCGGCTAAAAGGTTACAAACAGGCATTGAGAGATCATGGAATAGATATAGAGGAAAAACTTATACGGCATATGAAACATGAGATACCGGAATATTCTATTGAGAACGGATACATGGTAACAAAAGAATTAATGGAATCGGAAGTCTCTTTTACAGCATTATATGCTATTTCTGACTTGACAGCTTTTGGAGCGTATAAGGCTATTTTAGAAGCAGGGAAAAAAATACCGGATGATTATTCTGTAATTGGTTTTGATGGAATAGATATATCAAAATATTTTCACCCATCTCTTACCACAATGAAACAGCCTTGTGAAGAGATGGTGAAATCATCAATAAAGCTTCTCATGGAAGCAATTCATGGACAGAATGAGAAAAAACAGTGTATCTTTCAGGCAGATTTGATAGAAAGAGAATCTGTAAAAACGTTAAAATAAAAGTTAACGGCTGTGTTTACGCCATGTCAGTGGATCACTTCCACTGGATGGTGTCGTTAAATCAATGTTGTTCTCATCAGAAGAATCCTCAGTGATTTGTGTATCCTCGTTTACGGAAAGAGTATCTAATGAAGTCTTTAAAAGTAATGAGGCTTCATCTTCAGAAATACCCATAGCATCAGCCAATTCAGATAATTCGGGAACGCGTCCGAGTTTTTTGTTCAATTCTTTTGTAGTATTGTCTAACTGGTTTAATTTATCTGCTAAATGCTGGCCCACTCTGTCAGAATTGATTTCATGATTAATCGTGTTGACAATGGCATTTTCAATTCGCTTGTCGATATATTGGTTAAAGTCACCGAAAGATGTCTGATACTCTGAAATGGCAATCATCAATTCTAGATTTCCTTCCTGAATTAAATCCCCAAATGACACTCCTCTGCCACGATATTTCTCAGCAAAGTCCGCTACTGTTTGAAGTTTTGATTCTATTAGTTTTTCAGTGCAGGAAGTATCTCCGTTTACCAGTTTTTCAACGAAATTATTTTGCTCTTCCAGACTTATGGATGGAATATTCTCCATGTCAGACAAGTACATTTTAATAAATTCTAACTCTTCTTTTGACTCTTTATTCTCATCCCGTGTAACCTGGGCTGAAATATTTGATGCACTGTATTCTGTCTCGAAAAAATTCTCGCCCGAAGGTGTAAAACCGTCAATTTCTATTTTGTTTACAGTCATATAATCATAAATAAACTGATATTGACTTTCATCTTCAATAAAACCGTCAAAATGGGATTTTATATCATTTACTGTAACTTTATTTCCCTTGGCTGCAGCAAAAGAGACGAATTCTGTCAATGCGTTATTAAATAATGTTTTCTTGTCCATATCTTATATCCTTTTTCCTTTTATTAATACATAAATGATACATAAAAGCCTTGCAAAAATCAAGGATAATAGGTAACATTTACATATGGGTTTATTGATAAAAAAGGAGTCAGAATGAAAGAAGTATTTAGAAAAATAAAAAAAAGCAGAGTGTTTTCTCTTATCTGTATTTTAGTATTTATAGGAGTGTGCATGGGCACCGGTTCATTGATTGCGTATATCCAGCATGAATCTAATCCTACGGATGTAGCAGTGTCATATTTCAGAGCATTTGTGCAGCAGAATTATGAAAAAATGTATCAATGTATATATCAGGACGAAGGGTTTTATATTGATAAAAATATGTATATGGAAAATATGAAAAATTTAAGACAAAGTTATGTGATAGATTCCTATGATATTAAGGAACCGGATGAAAAGGATGGCAGGAAGTTTGTTTTGGTAACCTGCAAAAATGATGAGACAAAGAAAAGCCGGGATTTCGTAGTTTACATAGAATCAAAGCATCATGGAATCAACATTATTCCGGATTATTATGTGGACATTACAGATATGATGGCAAAAGATATACGTATCATTTTACCAAAATCAGATAAACTAGAGCTAAATGGAAATGGAATTTCTGATAAAGTATCAAAGGCAGAGACAAATCAGGACAATAAAATTTATCAATTTAAAGGCATTTTAGATGGGAAATATAAAATTTCTGCAACCAATGATGTTTATGCCAGAAACAAGGTTTTAGATATTCGTGGAGAAAAGGTTACAATAGATTTGACAAAGGCGAAACTCACAGCTAATGACAAGTATGAAAAAATCATTACAGATAATGGAAAGAAAGTAATGAATCAGTTTTACAAAGCTGTACGAAGCAGAGATAAAAATAACGTTAAATTAATAAGTATGTTTGCTTCTAAAAAGGTGAAAAATAAAGTATCTGAATATGTAGAAAAATCAGAAGATATCATTTTCTGGCCGGAAAAAAGAAATGTTGATAAATTTAAAGTCCTTGATATGAAAATCCGTGACTTGAAAACAGATATCCGTTACGATGAAAAAAATAACAATTATGTTTTAACATGTACTTATAAATATAAGTATGTTTCTGCTACAGACACATCCTTGGCAAACAGTTATGTAGACCGTATTTCGGGAACATGCAGCAGTAAACTGATATTAAAATATAAGGCACATAAAGACAAACTAATCATTGAAAATATAGAAGTAAAGAATAAAAATAAAAAGAATTAATATGGTGACGATATTTAATAAAAGAAATGAGATTATTAAATAGAGAATAGTCAGAATTAATTGAAAAAGTGGAGGGAAATATGGCGAAAGAAATTTGGAAACCGGGAAATATGTTATATCCATTACCGGCAGTTTTAGTAACGGTGGCAGATAATAAGGGAAATGAGAATGTATTCACAGTGGCATGGACAGGAACCGTCTGTTCAGACCCTGCAATGGTATACATTTCTGTGAGACCCTCCAGATATTCTTATGATATGATAAGGGAGACGGGGCAGTTTGTAATTAACCTCACAACGGACAAGCTGGCAAAAGCCACAGATTACTGTGGTGTGAGATCAGGGAGAGATGAAAATAAGTTTGAGAAGATGAAATTGAAAACAGAGAGGGCGAAGTATGTAAAAGCGCCGCTTTTGAAGGACAGTCCGGTAAATATTGAATGTGAAGTGGTTGACATAACAAGATTAGGAACACATGATATGTTTTTGGCAAAGGTATTGTGTGTACATGCAGATAAGCGCTATATGGATGATAAGGGGAAGTTTCATTTAGAAAAAGCGCATCCATTAGTATATTCACATGGTCAGTATTATAACACCGGGAAAAAAATTGGAAAGTTTGGTTATGCAGTAAAGAAAAAATAGAAGGATGCGAAGAATTTATTACCTAAAGGAGCAGAAATGAATGAGAAAGAACAGATTATTTTTCATATTGATGTAAATTCAGCATACCTCAGTTGGACAGCCGTAAAGATGATGCAGGAAGGATACGGAAGAGATTTACGGGAGATTCCATGTATCGTAGGAGGGGACAGGAAAAGCAGGCACGGTATTGTTTTGGCAAAATCTATTTCGGCAAAGAAATATGGTGTAGTAACCGGAGAGCCGGTAGTAAATGCGCTTAGAAAGTGTCCACATCTCGAAATGGTTCCGCCTGAACATCATTATTATGAGGAGATGAGCCATAAATTAATGAAATTATTATGTCATTATACTCCGGATATTGAACAAGTGAGTATTGATGAGTGTTATATGGACTATTCGGGCATTCGTAACTTGTTTGAAACACCGGAGGAGGCGGCAGCAGCCATTAAGGATAAGGTGAAGGAACAATTAGGGTTTACTGTAAATGTTGGAATCTCCGATGTAAAAGTACTGGCAAAGATGGCATCCGATTTTGAAAAACCGGATAAGGTACATACATTGTATCGACGGGAAATACAAAAGAAAATGTGGGGATTACCGGTCAGTGAATTGTTTATGGCAGGAAAATCCAGTGTAGATACATTACATAAGCTGGGAATTTTTACGATAGGCCAGCTGGCAAAGAGCCCATTAGCAGTGTTGGAAGCACATCTGAAGAGTCACGGAAGAATTTTGTGGGAGTATGCAAACGGTATTGATGACAGTATTGTAAATACGGTAAAAGAAGAGTCAAAAGGAGTGGGTAATTCCACGACACTATCAAGAGATGTTGATGATATAGATGAGATTTTTAAGGTGTTATTGGGGTTGTCAGAAAAAGTAGGGGGAAGGTTAAGAGCAGGAAGACAAAGAGCGAAAACAATTGCAGTGGAAATTAAATATAATGACTTTACAAAATGTTCCAGACAGACTACAGTAGAGGTGGCTACAGATTCCGGAACAGAGATATATAATATTATAAAGATATTATTAAAAGAATTGTGGAGTGGAAAGCCTGTAAGGCTTTTAGGAGTCAGGACAGCAAATCTGGTAGAGGATGGTGAGCCGGAGCAGTTGTCTATCATGGACATAGAAGGCTGGTCAGGAACAGAAGAAAAGAAACGTAATAATGTGCAGCCGTCCAGAGAAAAAATGAAAAAGCTGGATGAGGCATTGGATGCCATTAAGCATAAATATGGTAAAGACGTGGTAGGGAGAGCTAGTCTGATGGAGAGAAAAACAGAAAATCAGTAATGAAATACGAGGAGACAGGACATGAAAAATAATAAAGAAAATATTGTATTAATTGGTATGCCGGGAGTAGGAAAAAGTACGATAGGAGTGGTGCTGGCAAAAATATTGGGATATCAGTTTGTTGATGCAGATTTAGTGATACAGGAGAAAACAGGAAGGCTCTTAAAAGATATTATTGCAGAAGATGGAATAGAGGAGTTTGTAAAAATAGAGAATGAAGTAAATGCATCCATTGACGTTAGAAAAGCTGTTATTGCTACAGGTGGAAGTGTTGTATATGGAAAGGAAGCGATGGAGCATCTTTCTAAGATTGGAACAGTTATTTATCTTGAGTTGGAACTGCCGGCATTATCAAGAAGGCTGGGAAGCCTGAAGCAGAGAGGTGTTGTGTTAAAGAAAGGACAGACATTAAAGGACTTGTATCATGAAAGAACCCCGTTATATAAAAAATATGCGGATATAATAATAAGTGAACACCATTGTACAATCAAGAAAACAGTGGATAAAATTGTAAAAGAATTGGAGGGATAGAAAATTAAAAAGTTGTGTCACACGGGACATGGCAGATATTTAGCCGTTCCCATAGTATGTTTTGTACTAATGATGACGAAAACTATTTTCAGCCAGACAGCAATGGAAGTCTATGCATATAATTATATAGCACAATGTAAGGTGGAAAAAAGCAGCAGGGAAGACAGGATAAAACTTCAGAGTAAACAGAAAAGCGATAAGAAAATAAAAACAGCCAATGATAAAACTCAGCAATCACGAAAGAGCCAGTCATTGGCGTTTTCTTTTATCAAACCTGTTGATGGCGGAAGAACGAGTTCTTATTTTGGTGATAGTGTTGACAGAGTAAACAGCCATAAGGGACATGACTGGGCAGTACCAACGGGAACAGAGGTAAAAGCAGCTGAAAAAGGCTTGGTAGAGTTAGCATATTATAGTGAAAGTTACGGATATAATGTACTAGTGCGGCATAGTAAAAAAACTGAAACAAGATATGCACATATGTCAGAATTATTTGTAAGTAAGGGAGAGGAGGTTGTGCGTGGACAGGTACTTGGATTGAGTGGAAGTACCGGGGACAGTACAGGACCACATCTGCATTTTGAAGTAATAAAAAATGGAATACGAGTCAATCCTTTGTCGATATTTAAATAATTATAAGTATTTACAATAAAGTATACTAAAGATATGATTTAATATGCTATCCAATCAGTACGTAAAATGAGCTGAAATCTATATTTACGCATGATAAAATATCGTTTGAGAAGAGGTATATTTAACTATGGAATGGAACGAAAAACTGCAAAATATAATAGATTACGTTGAAAATCATCTGCAAAAAAAGAAGAACCTATCAATTATAATGAAATAGCAAAAATGGCGGGCTGTTCATTTGGTTTTTTTCAAAAAGTATTTTCTTATATGAATGGTATCAGTTTTGCTGAATATGTTCGTTCCAGAAAATTAACTTTAGCCGGATACGACTTGAAAAGTACGGATTTACGTATTGTAGATATTAGCTATAAGTATGGCTACAATTCGCCTACTTCTTTCACAAAGGCGTTTCATCAGTTTCATGGTGTTTCTCCTAAAGAAGCACGAGAGAAAAATGTGGAATTGGCAGTCATGCCCAAAATGCAAATTGCAGATAAACAGAAGTATTCATGGAAATTAGAACAAAAGCCGGGCTTACGTTTGATTGGAAAGAGTATCAAAGTTTCATGTGCGAACAATGAACACTATTCAAAAATTCCTGAATTTTGGAGTGACTGCCAAAGAAACGGTATTTTCGCAAAATTGGTATCTTTGGATAAAGGCAATCCTAAAGGTACATTTGGACTATTTGGCTATTATGATGAAGATTCAAAAGAAATAGAATATTCTATTATGGTTATATCTGATGTCGATTTACCAGATGAATTTACGGAAATTGTGATACCTCAAACGACTTGGGCAATATTTGACTGTATAGGTATGATACCTCAGTCTGTTCAAAAAGGTTGGAAATATCTAAACGAAGAGTGGCTGATAAAATATCCTTTTAAACATGCCTCTTGCCCAGAATTAGAATGGTACAGTGACGGAAATACTT
>CAOXUF010000018.1:0-3699 GCA_948560485.1 uncultured Eubacterium sp. | reverse complement strand
CAAATATCCGTTTCAGCACGCACAGTGTCCGGAAATAGAATGGTATAGCAATGGAAACGTATATGACAGCAACTATTTAAGTCAAATATGGATACCGATTATAGAGGAGGAATAGAAAAATGGTACATTTAATTTATTGTGATAACGCAGGAAAAAAGGGAGAAAAAGTATTAGACAAAATTCTTGCAGGAACAAAGACTATGGTTATTCGTGGTGCCGCAGGCAGAAAAATTCCACACAGTCGGGTGTTTGAGGGAGAGCGTGTTTATTTCATGGAAAAAGGAAGTGCTTTAATAACGGCAACGGCAACCGTAAAAGCAGTCCAAAATTTTGTGAAATTAACTGATGATGAAATTACAAAAATTTTGGAAGAAAATCAAAGTAAATTAAATTTATCAGAAAAGCAGAAAGCACGATGGCATAAAAAATGTTTATGCTTAGTAGAATTTGAAAATGTTACACAAATAGAGTCTCTTAATTTTGAACATCAAGGAAATATGGACGATTGGCTGATAATAGACAAAATTGAAGATGTTGTTGTTGGTACAAGTATTCCATACAATTACGAAAAATCAAAATTAACAAGTTTTTAGTAATGAAAAAGCACACAATTTTAAAATAGTCATAGACTAGAGTAGAGGTTGTGTGCTTTATAAGGTTTACAAAGAGTGAGATTATGATATAATAATGAAAAGTGTGCACAAAAATATATGTATTAGTGCGCTCTAATGACAGAATACAATGAACGATATATAGATATAAATTTACATATAACCCGAGGTGGATAAATGGAAAAATTTGTTATAAAAGGTGGAACAGCACTAAATGGTGAGGTTGAAATCAGTGGGGCAAAGAATGCAGCTTTGGCTTTGATTGCTGCTGCAATCATGGCAGATGAAGATGTTACAATTGAGAACTTACCGGATGTAAGTGATATTAATCAATTAATAGATGCAATAGAAACTATTGGCGCTACTATTAAAAGAGTAGACAGACACACAGTTATTATTAATGGAAAAACAATTACTTCTCATATTGTCGAGGAAGAGCAGATGAGAAAAATCCGTGCTTCATATTATTTATTAGGAGCATTACTTGGCAAGTTTCATAAGGCGGAGGTAGCACTGCCTGGAGGCTGTGTTATTGGAGCACGTCCTATAGACCAGCATTTAAAGGGCTTTAGAGCGTTAGGTGCAGAGGTGATTCAGGATCATGGTATGCTGAATGCATTCTCAGAACAATTAGTAGGAAACCATATTTTCTTTGATGTATCTTCTGTTGGTGCTACAATAAATGTAATGCTGGCAGCAGTAAGAGCACAAGGCAGAACAGTTATTGAAAATGCCGCAAAAGAACCTCATGTAGTAGATGTGGCAAATATGTTAAACAGTATGGGTGCAGATATTCGAGGCGCAGGTACAGATAAAATCCGAATTACCGGTGTTCCGTTTTTACATGGCACTGTTTATTCTACTATTCCGGATCAGATTGAGGCAGGCACATTTATGTGTGCGGCAGCAGCTACAGGTGGAGATGTTTTAGTGAAGAATGTTATTCCAAGACATTTAGAATGTATTACATCAAAATTGATTGAGATGGGGTGCAGTGTTGAAGAAGGCGATGATGCGGTGAGAGTAAAGGCAGGAGATGTTATTCGAAGTGCCAATATCAAAACGCTTCCTTATCCTGGTTTTCCTACAGATATGCAGCCACAGATGGCGGCGGTGTTGTCTATGGCAAATGGAATCAGCACAGTTACAGAAAGTATTTTTGAAAACAGATTTAAATATATGGCAGAGTTGAGCAGAATGGGTGCAATCAATAAGGTTGAAGGTAATACTGCTATTATTACAGGTGTTGGAAGTCTGGAAGGGGCAAAAGTATCGGCACCGGATCTGAGAGCAGGTGCAGCGTTAGTGATTGCGGGACTTGCAGCAGAGGGATTTACTACAGTCAGCGATATCGTTTATATTAAAAGAGGTTATGAAAAATTCGAAGAGAAATTAACAGGACTGGGTGCAGTAATCTCTAAAGTTGATACAGATAAAGAAGAACAAAAGTTTAAATTAAAGGTTGGATAAAGAATTATTGCGCATCAATAAAAATATTTCACGATAAAGAATCTTAATAGATAATTTATTGTGGAATATTTTTTTGTCAAAATGTTTATATAAGCAAAAATATGTGTAATATAATGCGAATATTACATAGTTAAAGTCGATAAAAGTCGAAAAGAAATAAAGGTGCAAATATAGACAGTGTAAAAAAAGTATGATAACATGAGCAACTGTGTGAAACGTTTTGCAAAAGAAAAATAAATTAAAAACTTTTATATTATGGAGGGATATTATGAAAAAGAAGATAGTATCATAGATCGTGTTTTTAGAAGTATTGGCATAAAATCATATAGAGTTGGTGCTGTTACTGATACAGGAAAAACCAAAAGTGGTAAGATTAAAAGAACTTTAATAGGAACATGGTCAAAGTCAAAACCTGATATTGTGAAGTGTTCTTTACTTTATTCGTGGATAAAGGAACCCAATTATACACAGACTGATGAGATGAGCATGTATGTTAAAAATGGGACTCCAATTTATAAAACAGTGAAGACAAAATATTCATGTTTTTGTTACTATCCAACGACTAAAAAGACTAAAAATTGTATGAGTACACCATCAACTATATATAACAATAATGGAGTAGGTATAAAACAAAAACTAAGAAATTCTACGAGGTCGGGTATAGTATCAGAACATGTATTGACAATAAGTTATGACGCAAAAATTGATAATAAAAAAAGTTGGAAATATGTACAGGTAAATGGGGAGTATTATCATCAGCAATCGAAATTGTCAGTGGAGCCTTCATTATCATTATCATCTAACGGTTCTCTTAATTTGACGCCTAGTATAAAAAAGAAATTTCAGTATTTAACGAATCCACCACAGGTATTTGTATATTTTAAATAATCGAGGAGTTTTATAAATGAAAAAAAAGTGTATTTTTGTTATTTTATCGTTACTTAGTTACTATTTATTATTTATACTAATAAGAGGATTTTTAGTTGGGAGTAATCTTATGGTAGGTGATGT
This sequence comes from uncultured Eubacterium sp., assembly GCA_948560485.1. The sequence continues at coordinate 607 of CAOXUF010000018.1, read as the reverse complement.
TTATGATGAACTTAAAATATATAATTTTTTAACATTGGTATATATATTAGTGCTTTTTAGTATAGTATATAGAAAAAAATAGTACAGATATGTTAATAATAAGTGTTCAAAGGGGCTGTCCGTTGGTGACATGCCCCCTTTTATAATATGTGTAAATCCATTGAATTTGAAAAGTTAGTTTTAGTTAGAAAAAACAAAATATTTCTCTGCATTATAGTAACAGATATCCTGTACAATTTTTCCTAAAGTATCATAGTCTTTTGGATATTCTCCTTTTTCTACAAGAGAACCGAAATATTCACACAGAATCCGTCTAAAATAGTCGTGTCTCGTATAAGACAAAAAACTTCTGGAATCAGTAAGCATACCAATGAAGTTTCCAATCGTACCAATATTAGATAAAGAAATAAGATGATTTAACATTCCTTCTTTATTGTCATTAAACCACCACGCAGCACCATGTTGAAGGTTACCGGCACAGGTTTCATCCTGGAAACAGCCAATAACGGTATCAATACTTGTGTTCTCATTGGGATTCAATGAGTAAATAATTGTTTTTGGTAGTGTATCTTTTGTGGCTAATGCATTTAAAAACTGACTTAAGATC
>CAOXUF010000017.1:2906-16932 GCA_948560485.1 uncultured Eubacterium sp. | reverse complement strand
AACCAGTTCAAACAATAATAAACAAAATAAAACGTGAGGCAATCATATTCAAGCACAAGCTTCAACGTCGGGAAGGTGTGTGGAACAAGTCACAAAAGTCATTATTAATTGACTCCCTCTTAAGGGGATACCTCATTAACCCCTCTTATACTGTAATCGAAAATGGAAAGCAGTATGTGATTGATGGGGTTCAACGCTTGTCAACTATAGCCGATTATGTTGAAGATAAATTTAGCTTATCCAAAGATTTAGAACCTATTGTCCTTGACGGGGAAATTTATGAAATTGCAGGAAAAAAATTTTCAAAGTTAGACGAAAAAGTTAAGGATGAATTGATGTCATCTCAACTTCAAATTTGTGAAATATCAGACCATACTGAAAAGGATGTCAGGGAAATGTTCAGGCGGCTTAACTCTGGAAAGCCATTGAATACATCGCAAAAAATGACCCCTGACATGTCTGACAACTTGAGTCGGACAGTTTCCAGCATCGCTTCACATCCATTTTTTGAAAAATTCCTTACTGTCGCACAATTAAAAAGTTCAGTTGACTTGTCAACCACTATAGAAATATTGATGCTTAGTGAAGTAAGTGCAGACTATGATTTTGGGTCTTTTAGCCGCGAGGATAGAAAAAAATTCATCCAATATTATAATGACAGGGTAAACCCTGAAAAAGTAGAATTAATCAAACAGTCTTTAAGCAAGCTGGACGAAGCCTTTGATGACGATATTAAAATACCAAAAACCTCTATTTCTATGATTTGCTATTCAGGATATAGAGTTTTAAAAGATAAAAAATCATTTAGCAAATTTATAGAAATAATTAAAGATTTCTTGAATAATTATGATTCAAATGAAGAATACAAGGCATTCTTGCAGCAAGGAACCGCTTCTAGTGAAAGTGTCAAGGGACGGCTCAATTATTGGAGGAAGACTGTAAAAGCTTTATAATAAAAACAGAAATGGCAGAGGTTATTCCTCTGCCTTCTTGATTAACGGTGATAAAGTGTACTATGATATTTATAAAATGTTAAAAACTAATCCACCTGACCAACAAAGCCTATTGTCCTTTTTGGCTTTTCTGGCTCAAGCTTCGGCAAAACCATTAAAAATTTGTTACAGTGCCACTGTTTGCTATCCATAACCTATATTACGTATCTTAAATAAAAACTTCATTCAGAATTAAGTTTTTAACACCATCTTTGCAACACAGCAACAGATTTTAGTTTCATTAAATCCGTCTATATCGTCATAATGTGGATTAATCGAACGCAAGCAATATGATCCATTTTCTAATAATATTTTCTTTTTGAATACTACTTTTGTTACCTCATATTCTGTTATACAAAATATACCATAATCATTATGGTCACAGTCATTTAATCGTTTGACAAAAACTACCTGGCCATTCTTAAAGGTGGTTTCCATGCTATCACCTTCGATAATTATACCGAATTCCGTTTCACCAGGTATTTGGGTTTTATCAAAAAATCTGTATTCTTTGACAAATTCGCTATAATCGTTGGTCTCTATTCCAAGCCCAGCAGCAGCTTTCTGTTCTAATATAGGAATTGGAATAATGTTTGAGTTACTTGTAACCCTTTTCTCAACATCCGTAAGACCAAGCAGATAATCCACAGAACAGTCAAGAGCTTTTGATATTTTAACAAGAGCCTCGGCACTTGGGTGCGCAGATTTATTATGATTGAACCAGTCTCGTATATTGCCGGTAGATATACCAGTTTGCCGAGACAGTTCTGCTCTCCTGCCCCGTTCCTTTAATCTATTTTCAAAGTTGCTCCAATTAATCATGTTTAAATACCGTCCCTGTGGTTACAATCTTAACATAAAATGTAGAAAAAATAAATAGCCCTTGCAAATCTCGATTATTCGAGTTATAATATTAAAACAAACAATTTTATTATGTTTAATGCAAAAGTATGCTTCTTGTAAAACAACAAATTGTGTGATATACTTTATAGCATAAAATTAAAGGTTGGAAATAAAATTTTGAATACCAAGAAAAATTCGAAGACCATACTTATTCCTCAAGCAATACATAGTACCTTTGATAGTTATGAAACATTGTTAGAAATATTTAATTGTTATACATATGACAAAATAGATGTTATAATTATCAATTTTAGAAAAAATACTTGGTTTGATGCCAATTTATTAGCAATATTATATGCTTATGTAGCTTTTGGGCTAGAAAATCACGGCATTCAAAGTTCATATGATAATCAACTAAATTGTCCATTGCATAAAGTACTTATAAGAAATGGTTTTGCCAAATATTGTTTTAATATGGATTATAAACCAAAACTTAACGAAACTGTTGTCCCTTTTAAAGTGTTCAATTCAAAAGATACATATGGTTTTGGTTCATATATTGATGCTGAAATTATAAGATATTTTCCCAAAATGGAGTATCATGTAAAAAGAGACTTAAGTACATTTATCCAGGAACTGTTTGGAAATGCACAAATCCATGGTAAATGTAATAAAGTATTTACTTGTGGCCAATACTATTACCAAAATAAAAAAATGGATTTTACAATAGTCAATTTAGGAACGACTATCGGTGAAAATGTTAAATCATTTCTTATTGAGGAAAATAGAAAATTGCCAAATAATAATATATCTTGGGCAGTCCAACCTGAAAATTCTACCAAACGAACAAATTCAGGTGGAATGGGTTTGTCGTTAATGCAGGAATTTATTTATCACAATAGTGGCAAGTATCAGATTATTTCTGGTCACGAGTTTTGGGAATTAGATAATAAAATAATAAGTGAAAAGAACTTTCAAAATGCTTTTCCGGGAACAGTCATAAATATAGAAATAGACCAGAATGATACATCATATTATAAATATAAAGAAGAAGTAAGTGTCGAAAATATTTTTTAGGAGGTAAACATGAATATACGTATTATTGATTACGTAGGTGATAGGGCTACGGATATGAATCAAGGAGATGAAATTTATCAATTAATTATCGGTGGTTTTAACAAACAACAAAAAGTATATCTTGATTTCTCCGATATGACAACTATTCTCTCAACTTTTTTGAATAATGCAATAGGAACATTATATAAGGATTATACAAGTGAATTTTTAAATGAGAATCTTAAAATAGAAAATCTTTGCAAAGATGATTTGTTCATACTTAAGAGAGTCATTAATAGAGCAAAAGATTTCTATTCAAAACCACAAATTATACAATCAGTTTTAGATGACCATTTGGATGAATAGGAGGATGGTTATGTCTGTAATAAATATATCGTCACATCAGATACAAGAAAATGCTATACTGTAAAAGGAATTGCTCAAAGGACTGGTATTTCCCCTCAACATATTCATAGGCTGACACAGAATAATACATTGAATTTTGAGGAAGGCGAGTTTGACAAAAAAGAAGGAAGTATTATAATTTATAGCGATACAGCTCTTGAGAAATTTATGAAGTACTCTCAGGAAAATCATAGAGGTAGGAAGAAAGGAAACAATTAAGATTAATTATTTTCGCCATCTTCAGAATATATGTTCTTGTGGCATTTTGTCGAATGTTGAGATATAATATTAATATTGGCATTTTATGTCAAAATATTTTAACTTCGATTGGAGAACACTAATGAGTGTTGAACAAGACAAAAAAATACAGTCCTTATATGCTTCTTTGAAAAATGTTATGGCGCAAAATCTTGATAAAGATGAACAGGAACAATTGCTTGAGTGGATGCATACTTTGATATTAGATACATCTAAAGAACGAAATTTTCAAAAAATCAATGGATTACTGAAATCACTAGACACCAAAGAATCCAAGCAATATGAAGAATTAGTTCAGAAAAAAGAATTGGTGCGACATAAAAATTATCCAACCAATTTAAAGATTGGAGATATTGTAAGCGTTAAATACGGATTTGGTTATTGCTCTGAAATTTCAAATACACATTATGGAATCGTTTTCTCTGAATATATAGCCGGACTGTATTTAATACTCCCACTATCTAGCGAACCATTAAAAAAGAAAATTTTATATTTGGATAATTTGAATCTGCCAAATAAAGATGGAATTAAAAATAAAAGATCTTATATCCAATTAAATCATGCAAAATTTATGTATTATAGGAGATTAGAAAAGATAAAGGGAAGGGGTACAATCAATATCGGTTCAAAAGAAATAAAACGTATTTCAAAAGAATTTATTGATTTCCTTAATCTTCCTATTGACACAGGCAGCAACTAATGTTATTATATAAATACACATTAAAATCTTTTTACCTACGGGTATTTAGATTGTTATACCATTTATTATAACAAACCAATTTAAGACTCTACCTACGGGTAGGGTCTTTTGCTATACATTTTACATAGAAAAAGCAATCTCGCACTGGAGGTTGCTTTTTGTGTGTAAAAATCTTACATGCAATAAATAATATCGAAAGGAGAATTTATTAATGAAAACATAATTATTTCATTTCTCTTCCATATTTAACATCGTAGATTTGGATTGATGTAATTTTTTCATCATCAGTGTAATATGTTATCCAAATCCAATTATCTTCTTTATCAGGATTAGCAAGATCTTGTTCTGTTCCACCTGCGAAAAGAACCATGTAGTTATTACCATTTTGATATTCATTGTCAAAAGACTCTTCTACTTTTTCAGTGCTATCGCCAACTGATATTGATTGAAATGTTTTTACTGTATCACTTACAACAGTTATACATCTAATTGTTCCATCATCATTAACAATAATATTGTCATTTTTGTCTTGAAAATTTTGCAAGTTATTCTCTACAATATTAAAACCATCTACACTAATGCTATCTTCTGTATCATAATAAGATAATGTATTTGCACCTTTTGCGATCTCATACGGATTGTTCACACTAACTTCTTCGGAGTTACTTTGAGAACATCCAGATAGCAAAAAAAGTAAAGCTACAAAAGGTAAGAAATGTTTTTTCATACGAATTTCCTTCCATATTGTTTATTTTTGTTGAATTTAATAAAGTATACCACAATACTTTAACTATGGCAATCTCCACAATTGCTGAAATTGAACATCTCCACAATGTTCATAGTGGTTCTCCACAAACCACACAACGTAATCCTCCACAGATTACAAAAATTTATAGTATGATATTCAAACAACAATTAACAGATATATCAACAGTATTAAACAATACAGGAAATACAACGAAATTACTTACTTCGTTTAACGCTTTAGATATTGCACAACAAAAGGTACTGCTCTCTTCATCTTTATTATCTGAAAAACAGAAAGAACAATGTATCACGATGGCAACTTTATCTGCTGCAAATACTAAATATACAGCAGAACAACTTGCTAAAGCTACTGGAATCTCTACAGAAACATTGGCAAATTGGGGACTGATTGAATCAACAGATGCATTAACTATTTCCGAATTGTCTCAACGAGCCGCAAGTGATGCACAGGCAAAAGCCATATTGGATAAAATCATAGCACAAAATGCAGAAGCAGTCGCAAATGGTAAAATAATTGCTTCTAATACTGCTCTTACAGCAAGTGAGGGAGGCGCAACATTAGCAACTGGCGCATTTACAACAGCCATCAAAGCTAATATAAAGGCTATGATTACATGGATGACCACTACTCCACTTGGATGGTTAACCATGTTAGTCGGCGGTGTCTTTCTTGCAGTCAAGGCTTACGATGCCCTAACTGTATCTGTAAAAGAACAGAAAGAAAAAATGGAAGATTCCCTATCTGCATATAAAGATGCAAAAAGTAAATTATCTAATATTACTACAGAACTTGAAAATCAAGAACAGACAATGGATGATTTACTTGCAAAAGAAAAATTAACTTATGCGGAACAAGGACAATTAGAAGAACTTCAAGCAATAACAAGAGAACTTCGTATACAAAAAGATTTAGCTGAAAAAGAAGAAGGACGAACCCAAAAAGAAGTCGCAAAAGACGCTTCAGATTTATTTAATAAACAATTTGGCAAGTACGATATTTCAGAAGATGCAATAGGCGAATATCAAAACAATGCAAATATAACTGGTAATAACGCAATACTTATTTCTGACGAGAATGATATTTCTTCAATGATTGCTGGTTATAGACAGTTTAATGATTTATTAGATGAAGCATATGGATCTGAAAGTCAAGAAGATATAGATCATTTTAAATCATTAACAGAAGGTTTAAAAGATAGTATCTTTGAAACAGCACAGGAATTACAGGAACAGCAATCAAATATTGCTGATTACTATAATACCATCAAAGACATACCATATGATGATTTGACAACCGAACAAAAGGGAATTGTTGATTCATATAATTCAATTTCCGATGCTATAGAATTAATCTATCAGCAATTAGATTCAAATACATGGAAATCTATGCAGATTGAAAGTGTATTTGATACAGAAGGCATTGAGAAAACCAAAGAAGAACTAATTGAGATGGTAAAGGCTGGGGAATTTGATGAAAGCACTTTACAATCTTATCCTAAACTATCTGCGGCATTAGAACAGAATAAAGTTTCTGCTAGTGAATTACGAAATGAATTAGAAGCATTAGCTGAAGCTGAAGGTAATGTTAAAGGTGACACATTTAACGATAAAAACCCCATTTCATTGGATAATGTTGAACATTAAACATAGAAAATAACAAAACATAAATTTGGAAAAAATGCGCATTTTTGAGATGTGTTTTTATATAGATTTGAAATTATAAAAAGAGAATATAGAGATGTAACGATAAATTTATTTGAATAGATGGAGGAATCAATTATGGCTAAAATTATGGAAGTATTTTTTACAGAGGAAGTTGAAGAGATGGTCGGCTATACAGGACAGCATATCAGGAGGCTAATTAAAGAAAACAAAGTGGATCTTATCGAAAATGAAGACTATCGTATCGGAAAGAAAGGGCAATATTTGTTTGAAGATACCGCTATTGAAAAACTACTGGCTTATAAAGGAAGTTCATCAAGATGTAAAAATAAAAACGAGGATTTGTAATTGCAAACATACGTTTTGATAGATTTTTGTATGCCGCTGTCGTATAATGGTAAAAAATGGTATTTAATAACCATTGTACGATTGGAGAATTTTATGGCTGAATATACTTTATATTTAGACGAAAGCGAAACAGAACATAGTAGTGGCAAAAAATATTTTTGTATTGGTGGAATTATTGTTGAAAATTCTTATCACGATAATAATTTAACTGTTAAATTAAATAATTGTAAAAGACGAATATGGCAAAAAGATACCGATTATGATAAACATATAATTCATGAATTAGAAATAAATGAAGCGCATGAAAAGCATTTTTCAGAAATCGAAAAGTACAATAAAATGTTTTGTGTAGAGAAAAACTATACTCGTGCATACAAGGAAATGGCTTATATTATATCAGATAAAAATATTACCACTATGGGGGTGTCTTTATGTGTCGATACTATTGATTCGTATTATGATAAAAATTTTGTAAACAATAAATTTACTATATGTATGCAACTTCTTATAGAGAATTTTTGCCATTTCTTGATGAAAAATAATTCAACTGGTTCCATTTGTTATGAAGAATTGCAAACAAAACAAAATGGTTCCATTTTAAAAAAATATAACCAAATTTATTATTCCGGGACTATGTTCTATCCTCATAGTGTAATCCAAAAATGTATCACTGGATTGGAATTTAAAAATAAGAAGGATAATATTACTGGATTGCAAATTGCTGATTTTATACCAAACGATTTAGCACGTAAACATGCTGGAATGACTGCGAAATTTAACAAAACTCACAAAAACATACAATTAAGATTGTATGATGGAGGAATAAACAGAAAGGATAGATTTGGTAATAAAAAAATTTCATAAAAGTGTTGACATATTCTTATAAGTGCGTATAATATAATACATAAGGGATTACACACAAGGATTTAGTCGTAGCACTATCATATCCGTTGCCTTTTGGCTGAAGTGATGGATACAGGTTTTCTGTATGGTAGACCCAGTTTTATAAGTAATTAAAAGCATCTGCTTGTTGGCAGATGTTTTTTATTGTTCAATTTTACATTCTTCTATTGACTTCACCACCCACATGATGTATATTATTCATATGATGTATGAAAGGTGTGATTTTATGTCAGATACTAAAAACACATTAGGCAAACGCAAACGATACAATTTTACTCTTGTTCCTGAAATACAGCAGGAGTTTAAAGTTGCTTGCGTGAAAAATCAGCTTGATATGAATGAGGTGCTTGAAGTATTGATGCAAGCGTATTCAGATGGTCTTATCAATTTGAAAGAATTATCTGAATAAAAGAATGACAGCTCTTCTACTTTGGTCGGTGTCAGAGCTGCCACTTGTCAATATAGCAAGGCTATATCTGCGTTTAATTATACCTATTCTATTCTCGTATGTCAAATACATTATGAAAGGAATGGTATCATTGAGCAACTTATTAACAAGAGAGGTGGATTTCTATGGAGACACAATTGTGTGTGCTGAAGATAATTCTACTGGAAAGATTTATGTTGGTGTCAAATGGGTATGTCAAGGTATTGGTCTTACAGATGATCAAGCCAAGAATGAACGCAAGAAAATCGGGAAGGATTTAGTTCTTTCCAAGGGTGGGTCAAATTTAACCCTCCTTACAAACGGAGGCGAACAAGAAGTTTTATGTATTGAACTTGACTATCTCCCACTATGGTTAGCAAAAATATCTCTTACACCAAAGATGCAGAAGAACAATCCTGTTGCAGTGAAGAAACTGATTAATTATCAACTTAAAGCAAAGGATGTTTTGTCACAGGCATTTATTAATCCAAGAGAAATAAATCTTGACAAATTTCAGATTCCTACTACCCTATCAGAAGCACTTATGTTATCTGCTAATCTTGCAAAAGAAAATGAAGAAATGAAACCTAAAGCAGAGCAATTTGATTTGTATTTAGATGATGATGGCACTCTCTCACTGAATCAAGTTGCTAAGGCGTTAAAAACAAAAAGAAATAAGATGATGGAATTTCTTCGTTACAAAGAAGTTTTTAATCAAGACAACTCTCCTTCATCGTACTATGCGAATAAAGGATATTTTGAAGTAAAGAATTTTACATACGTTGTTAAAAGTGGGAAGAAATATCAAATTGCCGTCACCAGAGTCTCCACTACTGGACAAGACTTTCTATATCGTTATCTCACGAAATATATTGATGAGTATTCAGAATTTGATAAGGATTTTAAAAATAAGATAAGTGAGGTAAAGAATTATGGAATTACAAATAAATGAAGAATTGATTAGGGTTGTCATATTAGATATAGATAATCTTTATACACAGATTTATGACCAACTCTATTGTTCCAAAGAAAAATATAATGAAATACTTTCAGAATTTGGTGACTCTAAATATAAGATAGTTATAATTTAATACACACAGATTCTTTACATAGAAAATGGAGTATCAATTGTTATGGTTGATGCTCCATTTTGTGTGTAAAACACATATAAAATTTTTGAAAGGATGTGATATTTATGACCTAAGTTACTACTCTACTGCTCTGTTCTCATATTCGGAAAAAACATTTGTCAAAAAAGTGTTCATATTCATGAACCATTCTTCATTTGGTGATGACAACATTGATTTTTCTGTAAGTAACACTTCTATTTGCAAGTATGGTTCTAATAATTGGAGCCTTGCAAGATATTCTTTGCTCAAATTTGTTTTGCCATCAACAATAAACCCACTATTATCATTTGATATTTCCGACAGTTGGTTTGATACATTTGTATATTCATCTGGCAATACAAAAGATTCTAAATCTGATTTGTTAGACTTATCATAAGCACTTTGTATACAAGAGAAATATTCATTTAATAATGGATATATCTTTTCGTAATCATCAGCATTTTGATAATATTCTGAAAATGTTATGTTTAATGAATCGTTTTTTGTTTGTGACGAGCAAGCTGATAATCCTAATACAATTAAAAGCAACATAATAAAAGTAAAGGTACGATTCTGTTTCATATGATTTTTAATCTCCTTTGAAATTTCTTTTCTTATTATACTGTAAAACAAAATAAAAATCTATATCTAACTCTCCACAAGTTAGAAAATACTGTCTCCACAACAGTGTCGGTGTCTCCACAACACCATATCTGCTATCCACAAGCAGAAAAATAATAGTATGATATTTAAAACATTAAACGGTGATTTAACAGTATTCAACAAGACATTGATTTCCACAAAGGATCATTTAAAGTCATTACAAGCAGTAAACGCTACTGTTTATAATAAAAATGGTGCATTTAATCTACAGGGATTATTAGTAAATTCTTCACAATCGGTAAGCACATTCACAAAATTAAACAATGCCTTTAAAGCATACAATGGAAACTTATCAAAATCTACACAATTACAAAATGCATATGTTCAGGCAGTTGGAAAACAGAATGTTACACTAGGCAATTATTTAGCAGGACTAAACGGCGCAAAAGCTTCGATGGGTGGATATGTAAAGTCTCTTGTGGCTGCAAAAGCGGCAAGTATTGGATTGCAAGCAGCATCAATTGCTCTCAATACTGCTATATCTATGGGAATTACACTTGCAATAAGTGCATTAATATCTGCAATTACTAAATGGGTAAATAAAGAAAAAGAAGCTAGGGAAGAAGCTATTGAAAATGCAAAAGCAGCAAAAGAAGAAGCAAACAATTTATCTGAACTCCTTAATAAGTATAATCAATTATCAAAAGAAGTAAAATCAAACCAAGGTGTAAAAGAAGATCTATTAAGTGTACAATCCGACTTGTTGGAAGCTCTTGGAATTGAAGCATCACAAATTGACACCTTGATTGAAAAATATGGTGATTTAAACAGTGCTATAAATCAAATTACTCTTGATTCTTTAAGAGATGTACAAGGCGATTTAATGGTTGCTATTGATGCCTATGAAAAAGATTTGATCAAGGTAGGTAAAGGATATGCACATTGGTATAGTCTTTTTGACAGAAACTTATTAAGCACTGGTCAATCATCGACGGATGCTCTTGATATTTTAGAAAAAGCTGGAATTATAAGTTCAGGTTCTCATGGTGAAGGCGGCGGTGCGTTAGTTCTTACTGGAAACGATAAAACCGTTGAAGGGATATTAGAAAATTATCAAAAACTTAAAGATGCACAAGAAGCATTGAATACAGCTATTGATAATGGTGAAATAACAATGGAAGAAATGATTAAAATTCCATTGTACAATGATATCAACTCTAGGCTTGAAGAATTAGAAGAATCTATTGGTAATTACAATACTGCTATTGCTGACCTTAATAAAAACATGGCACAACAGCAGATTTTGAAAAGTTTAGCCGAGCAATCTTCTATACCAGAAACAAAAGAGGAATTTGAGGCTTTTCAACAAAGTATGATTGATACTGCTATTGCAAGTACAAAATTTAAGGGAAGTCAAGATGATATAAGAGATTCTATAATCAATGTATTGTCTGTTATGCCCGAATTCAAGAAATACTTTGAAGAATTAAATGATGTTCAAAGTTCAACCTCGAACATTGAAAACCCCATTTCACCTATGGCCGATATTATCTCAAACTTAGATGATATAGAAGAAGGCCTAAGTTCCGTCAATGACCTCTATAAAGAATTTAAGGATAAAGAGAAAGAAGGTTTTAGTAATGAAAAATTAGCATCATTCATTGAAACTTTCAAAGAGATTGAAGGAATAAATGTTGACAATTTTCTAAATACTTTAACCAGCTCTTCTTCTACTGCGCAAGAAGTCCAAGAAGCTTTTAATAGCCTCGCAACAGAATATATTGATAGCACTAACATCCTTGACAAAGTAACAGAAAGTAATGAAGGATATATTGCTGCAAAATTAAAGGAAATTGGTATTACAAATGCAGTTGAACTTGTTGAAGCTCAATTAATAACACAAAGGCACAACGCAGAATTATCTACGATTGATGTTAAAAATGCTACTTATGGTGAGATTGCTGCATTAAGAGATGAGATTTCCGTTACTGAAGAAGCTAAATTAGCTATTAATAAATATTATTTAGAAAAAATTTCTAGTAATGGGATCTCTTTATCTACTTCTGGCGATATTGAAAATATTATGTCCCTTGTTAAAGCTTGTGGGAGCGGAATAGCTGCATTAAAAGCTTTTTACGAAGCCAAACAAGGATTGCAAAGTGCATTTAACAATACACTTTCACAAAACAATTGGAAGGCTTCTACTGTTATAGGACAGGAAGAGGCAAGAAAAAAATTAGAAGCTCAATTTGCCGAATATAAAGAAAATGAAAAACGGCTAATAGAAAATGCTGAAGCTGAAATAGATGCAGCACTAAATAAAAAATATGCTGTAGGAAGTAACTATGGGGGAAATGCCTCTAACTCTAATGGATCTAAATCCAGCCAGGGCGGTTCAGGCGGTTCAGGCAGCGGCTCCAAAAAGAAGGAAAAGAAAGACGCAGAGGAAGTTTACGACTGGATTGAGACGCTCATTAAGCGTACCGATGAGAAGATAGAAGCCCTGCAAAAGAAGGCCACCGATGCAAAAGGATGGCGGGCAAAGAATGCGCTACAGGACACCGTATTTGACGAACTGCAAGAAAAACTTGTCCAGTTACAAGCAGACTACGGCCGATATATGCAGGAAGCCAATTCCGTAGGGCTGTCCGACATCTACATCAATAAGATCCAGAATGGTGAATTGGATATCGAGAGGCTTGAAAGTACAGAAGAAAATGAAGCAATTAAAGAGAAAATCAAGGAGTACCAGACGTGGTGAATTTCACGCCACACTATTCAGTAATGAATAGAAAAAATAATCTATCTAATTGCTGGGAACCCGTTAGAGCCTTATAAACTACAACGTAAGGATGAAATATGCTTAACCGTGAATGTTTGAAAATTATAGGGATTTGGAAACCAGCAGCAAAGCCCTGAATAGGGGTGTGCTCAACGACTATTCCGGAAGGAAGTAGGATTGCAAGCGATTGGCAACCCGAAAAGGTAGATTACCTGTTAAATATCGTTAATTATTATGCTATAAAATAAATCAAACAAACAATGTATTAATGGATATTGCAAAAATAACCAGATGCAATAAAATGGTAGGTAAAAACCGACCAAGGACACTTAAAATGCTATATTATCCTTCAAAGGGTGTGGACTATAACATTATTAAGAAAAAATTAAGAAACGCGCCAAAAACCTATCATATCTTTATTTTATGATATTTATATAATAGTTTCGATACAAAAGACATATAGCATGTCCCTGAAAGCGTCTTATCCTAGAAAGGGGTGGGGTTATGATAGAACAAAAAACATTTAATAAGCAAACTGTCATAATCGAATATAAAAATTTACTTATAACAGAAATGGAAAAAATGGGGGCAAGCCCACATGAAATTTCATTGGTTAAAGATGCTACGATCAGAAATGCAATAAATCGGAAGAGGAAACCGGAGGATGTAGCGTGGGCAATATTACAGGAAATTTGTCAAAAATAGAAGAAGTACTTAAAAAGAATAATTTTCAATATGTTCCACTTAAAAGTGCTACACCAAAAGAATTTTATACTGCTATAGGTACTGCGAAATCCAAAAATAAATTTGGCCCATTTGTAACACAGCGAACAATTGAGGAATATGCTCAAATGCCATTTCTGTTTTTGACTTTAGACAATACGGCTGGAATTGCAGTCACATCAGATAATAACATTGTTTCTATATTTAACGGAGGCGAAAGACGTGGTGTATTAAAAACTTTGCTTCCTGTTGCATTAAAATTCGGTGGCAAAAAACTTGATAATTACGACAGTGCTAAATTGTCGAGTTTGTATGAATTGTATGGGTTTAATCCTATTTCACAAGTGCCTTTTGATGAAAAATTTGCACCAGAAGACTGGAATTATTCACGGGATGGAGAGCCTAATATAGTGTTTTGGATACATAATGGCGATGCTCCTGAAGATG
>CAOXUF010000017.1:0-2896 GCA_948560485.1 uncultured Eubacterium sp. | reverse complement strand
TAATATTAAATTTCGGTAATTATGATGTTGATTGGGATAATGTTCATACATTTAAAACATATGATGAAGCAGAAAAATTTAGAGATAATATGATAAATAATTGTTAGGGAAAAGGCATCTATCACTAATAGGTGTCTTTTTATATTTATTTTAACAGGTAAAAGATATAGTCTAATCACATGGGAAATCCATGTGGAACCTTTTATGGTTCAAGTGGCGTAGCGAACCACTTAAATGTAAATGATGACAAAGCAAAATCCTGTAAGGACGAACTTGAAAATACCAATGACGAAATCCGGAAAACCCAGGAGTTAAAGCTGGACAATATCATTAATGATTACGGACAGATTGTCGGGCTGATGGAGTCCTACACCAATTACCGCAAGGATTTAATGGATGTCCGTGAACGGATGGGGGGCACCCCCCACCAGGATGACTACCAGGGGCTGATTGACGACCAGGCAGAAATCTATGATACCCTTTCAGAAAAGTATGCCGAATTGGAGCGGGAATTAAACTCCGGCGGCATTGAGGAAGGGACGGACAAATGGTATGATATGCGTGAAGAACTCATTAATATCAAGTCCGAGATGGTTGGCTGTGCGAATGCCGTCGAGGATTTCAAAGACCGGATTTTTGAACTCCGGTTCAAGCCGCTTGAAGACCTGTTATCCAAGCTGGACTCCGCCAATAGCGAGCTTTCCAGTATGCTTTCCCTTATCGGGGATGGCGGGCTGGTAAAGGACGGGATGTTAAGCGACCGTGGGCTTTCCGCCG
This sequence comes from uncultured Eubacterium sp., assembly GCA_948560485.1. The sequence continues at coordinate 2,119 of CAOXUF010000017.1, read as the reverse complement.
TAGCCTTATATTCCCGCCAGATCATTAACGCAAAGAAGGAAGCGGAGGAATACAAAGCGGCGGTTAAAGCCTTGAACGCTACTTACCGGAACGGCGATATCACCCTGGATGAATATAATGAAAAGTTATATGAGTACAGGGGCGCACAGCAGGACGCAGCCTTAGCAACAAAAGAAGCCAGGGATGCTATTATTTCGTTACGGGAAGAAGCCATCAGCCAGGAAATTGAAGCTATGGAGGAATTGATACAATCTAAAGTTAGCCTTTTGGATAAAGAACAGGAACTTTACGAGTACCAGAAAAAGGTTGCCAGCGACAATAAAAATATTGCCCTGCTGGAACGCCAGATCCAAGTATTGTCCTTATCCAGCGACAGGGCAGATACGGCACAACGGCTACAATTAGAGGCTGAATTAGCCAAAGCAAAGGAGGAATTAGCGGATTACCAGCGGGAACATTCCGTGGAATCACAAAAGGAAGCCTTGGAGGAAGAAGGCGAAGCCTACAAAGAGGCAAAGGAAAATGAAATAGAAAACCTGAAAACGAACCTGGAAGCCCAGGAAGCATTAATTAAACAGTACCTTAGCCAGGTAAAAGATAATTACCATACCGTCTATGGCACCCTCACCACCTATGCGGATGAATACAACATGGAAGTGTCCCAAGATTTGGCCTCCCCCTTCTCTTCTGCCGAGGCAGCTTCCCAATCCTTCAGCGATGTATTTTCCGATATGGTTTCTTCCATCCAGTACCAGATTGACAGCATCAACTGGAGCAACTTAACAAGTGTCCTTGATGATATGGGGCTGGGGGACGGTTTAGGTGATGGAAGTGGTAACTGGGAAGAAGTAACAGGGCAGGGGGAATGGCATAAGAATGGTACTGGGTGGTGGTATGGCGCATCGGACGACGACTATGTATCCAATGGATACTACAATATCAAAGGGAAAACCTATAGCTTTAATGAAGACGGGTATATGAAAACCGGGTGGGACGACTCACAAGGGGAGTGGTATTATTTTGAACCAGAAAACGGTGAGATGGTTAAGTCCACATGGAGGAAAGATAAGAAGGGCGACTGGTATTATCTGCAATCTGATGGGAGTATGGCCACCGATGCGGCAGTCAAAGCAAAAAGCGGAAATGGCTACTATATATTAGACGAAAACGGCAAATTGGATAATGACATACTATTAACCAGGGAAGAAGTAGAAGAATTAGGCTATAGCGTTGCCTACAAGAAGGGCACTAAACGCTCTAAAAAAGGGGTTGCCCTGACAGACGAAGAAGGGATCGGATCAGAAGCCATCATAACAACTAAAGGTGCCTTACGGCAGCTCGATTCTGGCAGTACTGTGTTCAACGCTGACCAGGTTCAAACCCTTTGGGAGATTTCAAAAAAAGGCTTCCCAAAGCTTCCAGAAATGCAAGGCTTTACAAGTAATGGTGCAATGGCCCTAAACATCACATCCCCATTGGTACAAATTGACGGCACTGGCATGTCCGGACAGGAAGTCGCATCTATCATAAAAAGGGAGGTTGACAAAATGCCTGAACGTCTGATGCAACAGATCCGGTATCAAATTAAGAAGTAAATATGCCTATATCTAGGGCAGCTTAATTCAAAATATGTAAGGTTAAATCAAATTGCCTTACAATATTTTATTTGTAGAAAATATAAACCTAAATGGAATAGGCAAATAAAGGCCCAATATGTCTAACTATAGGGAAGTGACAATAAGGGCCTCTATTTGCCTACCTTTATAATACATCAAAAAGGAGGAAAACGCATGTTTGAACGTTTTGTATTCGACGGGGATTTATGTGACGAATACGGAATCAGATGTGTAAGTTTTAACCCTGCTTCAAAAGAAACTTACGAATCCCAAAAAACAAGCCTTCAAATGGAAAAATCCGTAAACGGGAACCTATTCCATATGATTTCCCAAGAGTATTCCAGCCCAATAACATATAAAATACAAATTGTCAATCGTGATTTTTCCCCTATCACACCTACTCAAGAACGCGCCTTAAACAAGTGGCTCTGTAAACGGGGGAAATTCAAACTTTTCTGCATAATGGATAAAAGGTATACTGACATTTGGTTTTATGCAAATAT
>CAOXUF010000016.1 GCA_948560485.1 uncultured Eubacterium sp. | reverse complement strand
CAAGAGGACGTTGTTCTTCAATGGTTAATTCAAGATTTTTTATTGTTTTATCTGCAAGTTTTAATGCACGAGCCATTACTTGTTCTGGTGTATTCCATGCTTTCTCCAAATCAATTAAATATTGTCTGCATTGTTTACCTTTATCAGTTCTACTCATAAGACAAATGTGTTTTGCCATATCTACAGACAATAAGTAATCTTGTAAATCTCTGTGTGCACCATTATTTACAACCGTACCTGAAAGTACGCTTGTAAAATCTTCACCCTTAATAAATCCTTGACTATTGGATTCAAACCAAGAACTAAAACGTTTCTTGATTTCTAATCCTTCATATAAACTTCTTGCTGATACTGTTGGCTCATCCGTTTCATAATTTACTTTAATAATTTCGTTCATATATTTCCTCCAATTTTTTTATTTAAATTGAAGGCAGAGATAGGAGAGTGCAAACCATCCTACATTACTCTTTACCAGATTATCCATCCGACCTAATACATACTTCTCCAAACAAATAAGACTCACACTCAATTTTCTAAGTGCAAGCCTTTCCATAAAACTCTGATTAAATATCAGATATTATAAACATCAATTTTCCAACTTTTTCAATAATTCTCTCACAGTAATTTCCTCACCAATAGATACACACTCATCTAAACGATAGAAGAGTAGTTCTTTGAGAATTATTAACTCATCGTCTGTGAGGTCTACGGATTTTACAATTTCATCATACAAAGTTATTTCACCGCCAGTCTGAATTATAGTGTCTTAACAGATTTACTAATCGTAAATTTCAATTCATCATGTGCTGGCTTTGTCCATTCCTTGCCTCCTGCAAGAGCAGCAACACCACTTCTCTCAGCAACATGCTTTACAGAAAACGTACCAATTCCAGGAAGAGGAACCTTTTCATCACGACTCTCGTTCAATGCTCCAAGTAAAAACTTTCCATAGGCATCCATAACTGCCTCTGCAACCTTATTTGTAACTTCTGCCTCAGAAGCAACAGCTTTAATCATATCATTCTTTACCATTATAAAAATCTCCTTTGTTTTCAATGTTTTTCAATAAAATAGGAGAGTAGCATTTACTCTCCAACACATGTATTTGTGGCTTTGTCAGCCAAATAAGTTAGCGGTCTCACCATTTCTGGTTGACAATATAATAATCGTCCACTCGTGACGATTTTTCTTGTAATTCTATAGGCTATAACTCGCTTTATGTTCTCATAAATTTGATTATATTTAATATCTCATCCCATGCTCATGACCACCCATAAAATTAGTATTCTATTTATTAATCTAACGAAACAGGATAACAAGCCTTTATTCCGTCATTGTCAATTACGCAAACCATTTGTGAAGGCTTTCCGCTAAGTCGCTTAGAAATGGTATAATCATCAGTGGTTCCGCTAAAACTACCACTTCTAATAATTTTTACGTTTGCAATATCATCATATGAACATCTATGTAAATGCCCATAAAAGATTCCTTTTGGTTTGAAATTAAGCATCATAACCAATTTAGATACGCCAGTCTCAGAATAACTATCCCAATCCCCATGTACTAAAAGATATTCATTTCCACGAATAACACAAGTAGCAATAGTAGAATCATAATTTTCACTATCAATAAAAACTACATTCTGTAAATGATTTAATTTTGCTTTCATATACCAAGGGATAAGATTATCCAATCGGTTTCCTCTAAGAACCTGATCCTTAAATGAAGTTCTTGAATGATTTCCAGCTACACCATTTATATACACAGTTCTAAAATGTTTGCTCAATTCATAAATAAATGCAGAAATTAACTCCGCACTCTTTTGGATTTGATCAGTGACATTTTCTCTATTTTCCAATTGCGTTGTAAAATGGATTTCGCCATTAAGAATATCACCTAATATACCAACATACGCATTTTCCGACTTGTGTATCTTTTGTATTTCAATTATTTTTGACAAATACTGAGATAATCTATTAGCAGCAATGTCGGAATTATATTTTCCGAAATAATTATCTGTGTCAATTCCTAAATGAAAATCAGATAAACAGATAAATAAATCATTGTCAGCAGATGCAATAAAATTATTCACTGGTGGAAGAGTGGTAGAACCATTCTTTTTAATTAAGCGTTCTAATTTGGATAAATCTTCTTCAATTCTTGCATTTTCACGTAATGTTTTATTTAGGGCTGTACGCTCATCAAAAAGTTTTTGCTTTTCCTTCCTTATATCTTGTTTCTGAATCTGTAACTCTTTAAAATAAAAATCTTCATCTTTACAAGTCTTAAAAGCGTTGGCATCTAAATATCTTTTGGCTTGCTGATAGGGCTTTCTATAAGCCGCCTCGCTCCTGTACTCAGATTCGTCAGACCTAAATTCTGAATTTATAATTGCAGCTATTTCTTCCCAGTTCATGTCAAGAGTACCAGCATCTTTAGCAGAACCAAGTCTAAATATAAACTGTTCCTCATTTTCATTCTCTAATCTATGTAAGTCAATAATAGTAGACACCTACTTTCATTCTTCACCAAACATCGAACTAGAAATTGGAGCAGCTCCACCTAATTTAAGATCAATAGCCTGTCCAACATACTGTTTAAACATATTTACAATACTAATAGGAGCATCAAATACTTCCTCATTCACTAAAACTAATTCGCCATTGATTTCCTCAACTCTTGCACCTACAATATTTTCAATTGTTTGGTGTGTATTATCTAATTTTGCCATTTAAAATCTTCCTTTCATTTATACATTTTTATATCTTTTCAACACTTATATTTACAATTTGTGGGCTATTGACGATGAGCCTAGCAACGGGGGACTGTTTGTACTAAACAGACAAAAGAGTAGCGGATTCTGACTCGAACAGACCCATTGGGGTATGAACCCAATATGCAACCATTTACACCTTACCGCAAATGCACCCAATAGGATTTGAACCTATGACATTCTGATTAAAAGTCAACTGCTCTACCAAACTGAGCTATGGATACAAGAACAAATGACGATACCGCTAGAATAGCAGTACCGCCACCTGTATAAGAATTGAATATAAAAATGATGAATTTTATATCATTACCATATTACGAAAATCTCAATTTGAAAATTCAAGTTTAAAAATCATTGATTTTCCTATGTTTTTTCACAATTTTTTAATTTTTCTATTTTCCTAAATTACAATGATAATAAAATTTGTTTTGTTCATTTTTTATATTCTTACCACAATCTTTACAATATTTCTTACGATTAGATGTTCTTTTTACTAAAATCCCACAATCAGCACATCTAATATATTTTTCTCCTTTATATAATCTCCATTCGTACCCAAGTTTCCTGAAATCAGATACAAACAATTTCTTTTCACTATCATCATCTATATATAAAACCTGAATATTAAGGTTATCAATCGTTTTAGCATATTCAATAAGACCAAATTCTTTCAGTTTGTAAAATTTAATATTTTTTTCAAAAGCAGAAGAGTTAATGCAGGCTATTGAATATATCTCTCCATTGCTATAATTAACCCAATTATTATTCTTGGAATTTCTAAAATTCCTAAACTTAGCCAAACATAAAAGAGTAAAAGCAAGTCTTTCTAATACTTTATTATGAATTTCTTCAATAGTTTTTAATTCATTTTCTGTAATCCATATTCCATTGCATTCACATAAAGGATACTTTTTAGCTTTTCTCGCATATTTTTCCAGACTGTCTAACCAGTCTACAGGATTATAATGTGGGTAATTTTTATTCATGAAGCTGTTTAGTTCTTTAATGATTCTTATTTTTCGCAACCCTTTTTCGTGATATAAATACCTTGCATACATACTCAAAAATGTATAAGTCTTAGAAGTATCAATATTCTTGCTTTTGAGTACATTGTCAACGTACTCCCTTTCGTTTAAAATAATAATAGTTCTTCTTCCTCCTTGATTTTCTTTTGACACATGACAAACTGTTCACCTCCGAATTCAAATTCTCCATTTGATTTGACCAGAACAGGATAATTTATCATGTAATTATTTTTATTCAATAAATTTTTGATAATAACTTCCCCACAAATATCCCATGCAAATTGTTTTGATTTAGAAGAAGAGTAACAAAGATCAATTATAATATCACAAAGTTTTTTTTCATTGGGGCAGATTTCCTCACATTTTAATTTGAACTTTAATAACATCATATTTCTATTTATACTTACTTCATCTTTATCCAAACGCTGTTTATTGGCTAATTGCTGATAATATTTCACAGAGTCATCATATTCCGATTTAATTTTTGCAATTCTTTGATAAACATTATTGTTATACTCAACACCAGATTTTAAAATGGAACAATCGAACGATGTTGTCTTAATATGTTTGCTCAGGTATGATTTAAAAGTTTTTTCAAACAACCTTGAAATACGGTTAATAGTACAAGGGTTATTACCAACAGGCATAAACCTTTTATAATAATCAATAAATTCTTTTTCTCTAATGGTCTTGTTTGGTTTTTCTATCAAATCAGACATACAAATTTTGAACTCTCTGATACACTTACTGTTTGTGTGATTAATATACTTATTGTATTTAGCCATCAAACCAGGATACACATATTTCATAAAATATGGCTTGCTTTCTGCAACAACTTTTAAACATATTTCTTTAAAATGTTTTTGCTCTTCTGTATTTTCAGGTAATTTATTACAAGCTGATTTATCATACCAGTATTTAGGCATTGGCTTGGCAATAATACCCTTAGCCTTATCGATAGCGCACTGTTGATAATGTTGCCCACACATAATTCGGTAATCCAAAACTTTATATTCTTCACTATTCTTATCAAATATTGCTTGTCTTTCAATCATTGCGGTGATTCTATTTGTAGTAGTACCAATTTCGTCACCAAATGCAAGCTTATTAGCTTGTACCATATCACTTTCTGTTGGAATGATTTTTTCAGCCTTTCTTTGTATACATTCAATTGTTGTTGAGTTTAAAGTGTGTTCAATGATTATATTATTGTCTGTTGAAAAGAAGGTATCTGAATCCTTATCGGCTCCATTAAGAGCATCACAAGTAGTATCCCACGAATTCAAAATAATCCCAGTTGTATTATATTGATACCAGAAATCCATTTCTTCATTGTGTACAACATTTCTGCGTCTGATATTATTATGACAAGTCATAGGGGCACGAAACAGGGCAATCTCATCAACGTCTTTGTCAACCCAGTATCTATGATATACTTCCCCTTTTTTTAATAGTCCCGTGACTGGTAAACCAAATATGGACTGGGCAAGGGAATATAGATCACCAGACACAATGGCGAAATTCCCACTTAGTTTAATGGAGCATTTTGCTGCATCTGAAATTCTTTTTTTAATCATGGAGTGAAGTTTTTGCGTAACAAATGGATCATTTAATAAACGTTTATCTACCATTAATGCCTTAATAAAATCATTGTCCAGATAGTCTACATTATCTTCAGTAAGATACATACCTTTCGCAAAAACTATTGCCTTTCGCCAATCGCATCCTAACACATCTGTAATTTCATCAATCGTTGGTTTGCATAGTTCATAAAGTTTTTCATCACTAAGCTCATACGTCTGTAAAAACTGGTAATTGGAATTTCTCACATTTTCTAATTCATGAGGTGTAGTCTTTGCAACAGAAAATTGATAATGATTTTCGTTACAGCAATTTATAAAATGTTCAAGACATTCGTAGGAATCCCATAACTTAACCATTGAAGTTGTGAGTATTACATCATAATCTCTAACATCCCGCCAGTCACCCCATGCATCTTTTATCATATAGTTTTCTTGATTTATTCTTTTAGCAAATTCTACGAAATCAAATGTAAATAACATTCCTTTAGTCCAGGCATAACGAGTATTTATGCCTGAAATGGTTTGCCCCTCAAATTCATTACCATTTAAATCCTTATTGACAATGCGAGAGTATTCTGGCGACATAAAACCATACCCATCAGAATCACAATATTCAATCTCATAGTCTTTTTCGTATGTGATTTGCGGTTCTCCTTCACATTCGTCATTAATTTTTAGAATATCTTCTCTAAAAGTTACATTACAATCATTAACTATTAAAATTTTAGGCATGGTAACAGGTATGGAACCGCTACAAATCAATGCTTGGTACGCTTCCAATTTAGCTGGAATAATAGGCTTTGTTTTATCTCTTCCATTATCCATGCGCTTTATAATCTCTTTGTAAATGTTATCTCCTATATATGTAATTGTGGATTTCTTAATCCCTCCATTTGTCCCAAGCAAACGATGATATTTATACCCATTAATTTTAAAACCCTGATTGGCACTATCGTAATCTTTATCAGAATTCATAATCATACAAAAATAATCCTTCTGATATTGTAAAAAATATAGTTTTTGGTATAACTCTTTGATTTTATTCTTATTTTCATTACTAATTGGCTCTTGTTTGATAAGTTTAATTTTTCTTTTTAAATTTGATACTTCAAAATCCAGATTTTCAGTATCATTTAACTCACAAATCCAGCGAAGAATTTGACTATCATTAAGAGCTACAATATCATTTTTGTTCCTCATGGCAAATTGTAGTGGAAGAGTAAGATTCCATCTTGCTTGTTTTAATCGTTTGCTTGGCAATTTATAAATAAACTTATGACATGATTTCTGTTTCGCTATATCTGTACACCACCATTCTTATAGATTATCCCAAAACTCTTCTTCAGAACTATATCCGCCATAGTTATTTGATTTAGCAAACTCAGAATTACAATTACTACTGGCAATTGAGTAACATTCTTCGATTTGTTCATCGCTACATTCACCACAGTTTCTCGGATCGCAATCTGAGATGCCGCCATATGTATTAATTATATCTTTCTGATATACACGTTCTTCTTTGTTCAACATTTAATATTCCTCCCAATGAAATTTCTATTCTATCTAATTCGACAATTCCAATCGTTCTTATCAATAAACCACTCGCTATTCCACCAACATATATAAATACATTGTGGTAAATTATGTATTATTGGAATAATCCATTTTGGTTTCATCATGACTTTATTCCCCCATAGTCTTAATATCAAATCCTAGCCACTTCAATAAATCCCTCATACCATGAAAACATTCATAGTGACGATACTCATCGTCCAAGTTTTTAATATATTCTTCTCCATCGTAAATTCCATCACCACAAGAAGCGCAGTAGTGTAATGTTTTTCTAGGTGTGTAATTTGGGCACATGGAATGACAAGGATTCATTTTACATATCTCACAGATTAAGCAACACCTCCCACACCATATTTCTCTATTCGTTCATGTACATATCCGTCATTGGTTGTATAATAAATATCTTTAATTCCAAGATCCTTAATTGCCGCCATACAGGAAGAGCACGGACGAGATAATCCAAATGGCTGATCCTTCCTAATTCGATATATGTACAATTTGACTTTTGAAAAATTAATATCCAAATGTCTGATAGAATTTATGCAATTTATTTCAGCGTGAAGTTTTGGTAACATATTTTCCGATGGCTTTCGATACTTATTATATTTCTTTTGTATTGGATGAGTTTTATTGCAATTACATCCAATACTAATGATATTTCCTTGATATATTGCCACACATCCAATATGAGTCTTATAAAAATCAGATATTGTAGCTATCTGCCTTGCCTTATCAAAATATCTGTAATCACTCTTTGTCAGCATTTAACTTTGCCAATCTTTCCTGCTCAAACAACTCATTACCACGCTCAAAACATGCCAACTCATATTCGTATCTTTCTACAAAGTGGTCAAAATATTTTTTGCCATTTCCCTTATCTGTGATAGTGGCACAATGATGTACAATTCTGCAGATATTCTCTATAATGGACTCTCTAGTTCCTGGTATGTATTGTGTATCAACTTTCTTAGAAGATAACTTCATCCGATCCTCCAAATCGGTACGATTTAACCACATAGAAAGAGCATATTTATCTTCATGTTTATCAAAGTTATACGCACATTCAACAATATAGTTTTCATATCCAAAATCAGATAATTCAATCGTAATTGTGTTGCCTTTAAATTTGGGTTGCATCAGTTCTTTTAAACTTCTCTTCATTAACATTTTTAAACATCCTCCATATTTTAAGTTGTACATTAGATTTTTTAATATAAAATTTCACAGTCGATAACTTTATCAACAAGTGTGTTAGAATTTTCTACGCTAATGTACACCATTTGATTCCTGATAAATAACGGTATCTCAGTTGTGTTTACTTGCCTGATATTTTCTCATACGTTCACCAGCAGCAATTTTCTGTTCTTCAGATAGTTCTCTTTTCTTTGCTCTGAAATTAATCAGAGTCTTATCTTTAACACGATAAGTTTTTCCTCTACCTGTATCAGTGATGAGAACATACATATCTGGACTTGTCTTGCATAATTTATCTAACTTTGTCATATATGTAGTATCAGAAGTGTAAATTGTGGCAAAACCCTCATCTCTCATAAAATTGATACATACTTCCTGTTCTGAAATTGATACTGAATTAGATAGTTTAGATTCTTTAATGTTTTCCTCTACATTTTCATCAACATTTATGTAACCAGACTTACTTGCCATAAATTTTATTCCTTTCTTTTTTCCAAAGTTTTTCTTCTCTTTGTCGATCTGCTTCTATACGAATCGCTATTTGTGATCCACCATAGTTATTTTTGCCTCTGTTATCTGTATTGAAATCGGATGGAAAAATTAATCCTCCAAATTTTGTGTGATCTACTTCATAAATTCCATATCTGTTAGTTGTCTGTGTCATTAGTTACTGTATTTTCTCCTTTTCTGTTTGATAAAATTTTGTTTGCTAAGTTTGTTTTATTCATTTTGGTTATTGTCATAGTATTTGATTCTCCTTTTAGTGATAACGTATAGAATAATTTTGATATTACATGTTGCTTTTAATTTGTGGTTACAATTTATATTTCTCCATTCGATTATGTAAATTGTCTAAAACAACTATTTCTATTGTTAAACACAAAAGTTGCATAACCATTATTCTGTAATTCTTGAACTTTTGATCTAAATTCGTCTACATTGATGATTCCATCCTTATTTTGTGAATGAAATCTATGAAAAGCCTCCCAATCATACTTTTCTCCAATTTGTAAGTAATATTTTTCTGGCTCTTTCCAATAATCAATAGAAGATATATAATTGGGTTTTACATCAATTTGTTCAACATCAAATGGTTCTATGCCAATTCTTTCAAGTGCGTATTTGGGTTTTATATCAGGTAATTCAAAAGTTGGATTATCTGTACAACACGAATCACTATTAAATTTTGGATTATATTTTGCAATAAAATACAATTCATAAATATTTGTATCAGCATGTGTTGGCATAGAATATAATTCTATTTTTGAGAAATTGCCCTTGGTTCTGTCTTGTGCAGAAGTACAAGCGCGTTCATATAAATTGGAATTGCTTTTGCCTATATACACCAATTCTCCATCATTATCATAAATAAAATAGCAACCTATATTTTCTTCTTTGGGAATAACTGGTTTTGTGTAATAGGCTACATTCCACTGAAAAATTTTTGGCTTTCCTTCTAGTATTTGAAAAATATGAGGATAATAAATGTCTCCTTGTTCTGGCCTTGTTCTTAAATAATTAATATTATATTTAATCCCAAGTTCAAACGACTGAAAAACTGTGTCAAATGAAATAATAGAAGGATTATTTGTAAATTTTGCTATACACTCGTTTCCAGATTCTGATATCTCTGAAAGTTTCTTATATCTATTTCCTTGTGCTAAAGCAATCCAAGGATAATAACCATCTGAAAAATCAATGTTTCTTTTAATAGAAGATGGTAAATTCGTGATAAAGGTAAATATAATTTCTAATTCTCTAATGTTTTCAATATCTTCTTTAGGCACATCTGTATTATTATTTTTAAAAATTTTTAGTAAATAGTTAGCTAAATGTTTTCCGTTTGCAAATTCCAATAATTTATTATCCTTTCTGTTTTTCTAAATATCTTACTTCTCCAGGAACATCATTTCTGTTGTAAACTTTTTTTCCATAAATTCTTTCTAGTTCTATTAAGATTGCATCCCCATTTAGTTCTTCTACATCTAAAGCAAAAACATTTCGTGTAGGAACATATATATTTTCTTCTTCTGTATTTTCTACAAACATGTCAGTTCTTATATAAATCATTTTCATTTCTGCCAAAAAAGAAATTGCATTCTCAATAGTAGTAAAAGAAGATATACCTATTCCTTTTTTTATTTGCTGTTTAGAAGGAAATGATATTCTCGGTGGTGAAATAGTATCACTAGGGTAATCCATAATGTATTGTTTAATGAACAAATATACGCCAACCAAAACAGACTTATTTATTTTGCTATCAGAATTAGATATTTTTTCATACTCTGAAATACTAAACTGTACAAAATTATCTTTTGTATAAAAAATATTTTTCTTTTCTGAAAGTTGTAGACTAAACATTTCTGTTGGATTTATAGTAAAAATATCTACATTACAAGATACATAACCTTTATTTATTAGTTCTGTTTTTATAATTTCTCTAAAGTCAGAATAAATTGACTTGTTATGTGATCTGGTAGAATATCCACATTCTTCTAAAAGATTATTGAGTGTGAGATAAACTTCTCCAAATGTTTGTAAGTGTTTACGCAAATACATAATTACAAGATAGTATTTAAGTCCTGATATCCCCTTGTGATTCTTAAAATCTTTTTTTGAGAAACCAACAGTTATATTTTGTTTTTCTCCATTTGGTATGAAAATTGTTTCGTTAATTTGTTTTTCCTCCTTAAATTTTGTTGATGGGAAAGTTTTCCCATAAAAATAACAACCTAGTAACATGAATGGGAAAATTTCCCCATTATCCTTTTAATTTGATGGGAAAATTTCCCCAAATAATGGTATATAGTAAAAAACATAAAGAATTAAGTAAAAAAGCATAATAATATAAAAAGGATAAGACATTCGTGATTGTTTGCTGACGCAAAAATCACTCTCTTAAAGCTTTTTGATTGTTGTTGGTTAATGATTGTTTTTTCATTATTAATTATTGATGATATAGTAGTAGTGGTTATTTATGTATTCTCTTTTCTCGGATATAAAATTCCTTGTATGTATATAAACCGTATTCATTATGTATTTTTTCTCCTTAATAGTTATTTCTCTATTGAAGATTCCATTTATAGAAAAATCTCTTAGTAAAATCAACCAAAGTATTCAAGGACTTCAGCAAAAATAGCTGTTAAGTCCTTTTTGATTTCTGCTTTATCTGCTTTGAAGGCATCTATATCTATGGTTACACTGATTCCATGAGATATTGTTTCACCTTTCCCATTTTTAATAGTTGGTTTTTAAAATGTAAATTTTTGAGGTATGATAGTTAGTTTTGCCATAATATATTTATCTCCTTTGATTTTTGTTGATTTTGAGTATTCGATCATTACTTCTACATTTTGTTTCTGAAAATGCTAAAAATATTAAATCTATATTTTTAGTAAGCAGAAGAGTATATAGCCAGTAAATAGTAAAAGATGTAAAGTGTCCCCCTTTATATATGAGTACAATGTAATTATGTGTTTTAGTGTGTTTTGGAAAGATAAATCTATTGGATATTTATTATTTCTCTGTTTGATTAAAAAGATTTATAAGTTTTGAATATTAGATATAAAAAAAGACAGATGATTTCTCGCCTGCCTTGTAATATGAAACATATTAAGATTCTTTATTGTTTGGATTAGTTACTTTGTGAAAATGCATATTTAAATTTTTATCATAATTGCATAGATTATATTTATTACCAAGTCGTAATTTATATTGAATTGATTGTATAGATTTATTTAACTGAGCATGTATTTCCTCTAATGTATATCCTTGATTCCATAGATTACATACATCCTTAATATTTTTATAGTTTGCAAATTTCTCACATTCTAATTTTGATATATTCGAAAAGTCTATAAAATACAAAATTTTTTTAGCTGATTCAAATAAATTTTCTGGCTCACTAGCATTTATAATAAAGTAAGATATATTATTTTTAATAGCAGTTTCATATTTAATTTTATCAGCCATTATTGTGTTTTTATATGTTTCTTCAGGGGTTTCTGCTTTGTTTAATTTTATAGGTTTATAATGTTGTTCACCATGTATTTCAATAATTGCCTTAAAATCTGGAAGATAAGTATCATAAAATCTATTATGTAGCCATTCTAATTCATATTGTGGAATAAAAGTTATATTCGCTTGTTTTAAGATTGAGTACACAAATCTTTCTGAATAACTTGATTTTCTTCCACAAATAGGACATGTAGAAATTATTTCTTCCCTAGTTTTATAAATGTAATGGCAATCTAAACATTCTACTTTATATCCACGAGCTGAAGAATTATTATATTTGATTTTTATTTGTTGCAGAATTTTCATTGAATCATTATATTTTTTAACAATATCTCCAATTTCATATTTATATCTTCGTGTTTGTTTTTCTTTATGGAATAATCTTGGTATTTTTAGATGTAATAAATTAGGTGTAGTAGTAGTTACAATAATATCGTTGTACTGCAATGTTACATATCCTTGTGGTTTGGATTTCTTGTAGTCTAATATTTTGATATTCCCAGAAACATCATCGTATTCAAAATACAGTTCTTTCCCAATATTATTACTCCAATCGTATTTACCTTGATATTTTCCTGATTGATATGTTACTAAATCTGATGTGTCTAAATATTTTTTCAATATAAATCCTCCATGTTTTAAAGATAATAAGTTAGCGATTACATTTATTACTTCTCTTTTTATATTGGATTTATATTTGATTTTTTATGTGAGTTCGGTAGAAGAGTATATTTGATAGATTATAATAAGGGAAAAGTATTGATTTTATTAGATATTTTAGAATTTTAATGAATAAATTTTGATCAAATCTAATTTATTGTTTGAGGTAAAAAATAAAATTTTAAGATCAGTTCGAAAAAACGCTTATTTTTCAAGCGTTTTATGAATTTTGGATAGCATTTTTTTGATTTTAGGCAATATCAAAATCGAGAAAACTTAGGAAAACCAATGGTTTATCGAACATATTACCGAACTAATTTTCCCAAAATCAAGTCAATGTATGGATAGAACAGATAGGGGCTTTCTGGCAATTACTGATTTGTTTCAAAATGTAAACATACCCCTGTCATACAAATATACTGTAATAGTATAGTATTATGGTATGTTTCAAGTTATGAATTGTCCATTTTTACAACTTAATTACGTCAAATATGTTTATACATATGTGCTAACAATACAACTGGCATGTCTAATATTGCTATTTTTTACATAATCATAGTGCCAGTTCGAATTGTGTCTTTGATACAAGGACAAAAATAGAAAAATGTCCACCAAACAAAGACGCATATTGTTCCTACAACATATCATAAATGCACTAAAATATACACATAAAAACATCTGCAATGCATGAACAAAAATACACATCACAACAAATGCATCTAATCTATTTCCATATCCTCATCAATCAACGCACACACATACTCATTAAAACTCTAATATCCTTTACCAGTGAACCATCTTTCTATTGATTCCCTTTTACATGCTCAATAATATCGCCGGGCTGACATTCCAGTAATTCACACAGCAAATTCAGATTATCAAAATTAATATATTCTTTTCTTCTGAATTTTGTCATAGTAGCTTCACCAAAGATCTTGTCTTGTCTCAGTCTATAACTTGTATAACCCTTTTCTTTCAGTGCTTCCATAATATCTATTTTATATATAATCATTTCTTTCATTTCCTTTTCTAATCTGAAAACAAACACTTGTTTCTAGTGATTATATATCATCCATTTTTTATTGTCAATAACCACTAAAAACAAGTGTACAAAATAACCAAAACAACCACTAAAATCTTGTGCATAATGTCAATATACAACCACTAATAAATAGTGTATACTTATATCATGATAAAGGTAAGGCAAACAACCTAAATAAAGAAGTATATAGCAGCACACAAACACCACAAAACGAAAGGCGGTAACAATATGAAAAACGTATACATCGGCAAAACTTCCATAACTGGCAGTGGTTTAGCAATTTGCCTTGTGATTGATTCAGATATTGCAACAGGCAATGCAATCATTTACAACCGTGAAACAGATCAGATTGAAACAATAACACTTTCTGAAAAGCAAACACTTTGGGAAAACATCAAAAGGCTTGCTGAAGATACCGAATCAGAATATGAAGAGAAAGTCAAAAAGGCATTGGCAAAATACGCTAACTAAATCCCCTGAAGAGCAACGGAGAGAGCCGGCGAAACTACCCAAACAAGGGTAGTCGGGATAGTAACACGATCCTACACAAAGCACCACAAGCACCTTGATAATTGAATAGACTTTACACCTGAGTTGTGATATAATATCTACATAACAGTATCAGCAGTACATACAATCACAACAAAAAAGGCGGTGATAATATGACAGACAGTGAAAAATTTGATCTGATTCTTTCAAGGCTTGAAAAACTTGATAAGATAGAAAACGATATTACAGATATTAAACTGACACTTGAAAATGAAATCCGTGTCAATATCCAGCGTGTAGCTGAAGGACATCTTGACTTATCAAGAAATCTGCATGAAGCATTAAAGATAGACAATGAAAAAGAAATGCTTGCTATCCGTGTAAGCGTTCTTGAAAATGAATTGCGCAGAATAAAAGAACGTATTGAACACATAGCATAAGCAGCCACGTAATAAAATATCACAATCCATGGTGTAAAGTCTATTGAATTATTAAGGCTTTGCACCTTTTTAATTTACTCAAACTCATAGCAGTAACACAAGAAAGTCAGGGTTGCAACCTGAAAAAACTTATCAAATATTATAAAAATATAGTTGACAACTATATAAATGTATGGTAAGATTAATATATCAAAAGGAGGTAAGCAAAAATGCGAAAACAATTTGCAACCTCGATTGATACCGATATATCAGACAGTTTCAAGAAAACTTGCGATAATTACGACTTGAAAATGAATGTTGTACTCGAAGCATTCATGAAGCAATTTTCAGAGCAGCAATTCAAAGTTGAGTTTTCAAAGTCTGGTATAAAGCTAAAGATTGAGGACTGAAAAAAGAAAAATCCCCATTCCTTTAGCAGAAACAGGGAAATTTCAGAAAAGCAAAAATGCTCTTCCCTCAACAAGTAGAGTATATAGCATTTCTGACAATCTGTCAATCGGCAGATCAATTTCCCAAAACAAAGTAACTGCAAACGTCCTGTAAAGTGGAGTGCTAACAGGATCGCAACCAAGGCAAAGCAACAGAGATTGCAAACGAGGTTAGAGAAAAGATAATTGATCATCTAATCATCCCAATAGGGAAAACGTGAAAAGAGATACCAGCGTAAAAATGGACTATGGTTCCGGCCATCTGACTACATCGTGGAAAACAGGGGATACAAACCTGTTTAGACGTAGCAGCGAATGCCATCGCAAACCGGAAAAACTACATTATGTGTCTGAAAATGACAAGAGTTTGTCAAGTGCTGATTCTGAACTTGTGATCTGTGATAGCGTGGTGCTAGTAGCGGAAGTGAGAGACAGTGACTTTCACATTGGAATTAGCATATGTCTGTATCTTAGCAGTGCAGTAGGTAGGGACACGGTGAAAAAGGGCATATGATAAACCATTAAATAGACAGTTATTGTAAACCATGGAAAGAGCCGAGTATAAAAGAATCGGTGATAATCGGTGCAGATAATTAATTTTAGAACGGATAAAACCTTAGAGAGTATCAAGCAATTTTGGCACTCTCTTCTATATTAAAAGCGGTCAACTGCTTTTCAAAAGGAATGTGATGCTCAAACGAGAAATAAGAAGTAACAAAAGCAATACAAAAAATCTTGCAAGCGTCCACAAGATAAATCCTTGCAAGTGATCCATATTGTCAGAGCAACAATATAAAATAAATGCCCGTGACGGTCAGGGGAAGAGTACACGTAAACCAGGAACCTCAAAAAGCAAGGGAACGGCTGATACTTCCCGAATCGCTCAAGACCAGCAATGCGATTAATAAATTGTGCTGGCATTGTGTGAAAGCAGGTAGCACACTTATAATGATTACCGCCGTTGGGCATTGACGATAATAGAGATGTCTGTAAAATGGAAGGTTAAAGGGCCAGGGAATCCTTCAGAATAACGACAACCTGGACAGGCGAACCCCTGATAAGGAAGAAGGTTATATATTATAACTGTAAACTTAAAAAGCTGCT
The DNA here is from genome assembly GCA_948560485.1 of uncultured Eubacterium sp. The sequence goes on along the minus strand of CAOXUF010000016.1, from coordinate 790 downwards.
GTCTGGATGCCTGACAAAAACGGCATATTACATAGTTTTATTATTTATCCTGTCCCACAAAACAGGATCAAACATGAAGACGGCTCACAGAGTAAGAATTGATTGAGTGAACAAGTCGGGATCAATAAGTCAATCACCGCTTAAAAGGTGCTTAGTCTACATCCGGGTGGGAGTCCGCTGGAAATGTAGCTTTATATTTTCTGGAAGATGAAAAATGGAATATGTATTGGATAGATACCGATGCAGATTTTCAGATTGAAAACCTTCCAGAAATTTCTATAGATGGCAAAATGTCATTTATAGAATGGCTTAAGGTACAAGGAATCACGCCAGAAAATTGGGATGAAAATTATTCCGGCACAATGGCTACAGAAATTGAGGAACAATATACTAGCTATTATTATGGGGGTATTCCTCAATTCGTTATAAATAAATTAGAATGGGATTAAAGAAAGTCTGGAAGATATGAAACTTCGATTGGAGGCATATGGAAACATAAGTATGGACAGTATAAAAGGATTGGTTTTTCCAGTCCTTTTTGTTTTGGAAAAATAAGTTTAAAAAGTTTTAGAAAAGTGATAGCGTTTCATCGCTCATAAGACGAATTGTTATAGAGTGGTTAAACTCTAAAGGGTAAAAGAGAATAGCGGTTCACTCCGACCAAAGACTGAAACCGCCATTCCGCACATGCCAAACGCTACAAACGTAGGCTTTAAACCTACTCACGATTGGACAATCTTATTATATCAGTTCTTTCAAGATTATTCAATCGAAAAATCCACTTTACAGA
>CAOXUF010000015.1:7457-18033 GCA_948560485.1 uncultured Eubacterium sp. | reverse complement strand
GAGGCTATGAACAAATGTTTTGTATACTTTTTAATTTTCAAACACGCTCTAGGAAGTAAAATGATGTTGTGTACGGCAATGTTAGCAGTGCTGGGTGGGGGAATTACCGCCTTTGCAGGGGAATGGAAGACAGATGCAAAAGGTTACTGGTATGCAAAAGATGATGGAAGTTATGCGTCGTCAGAGTGGATTGCGGATGAGGGAAAATGGTATTATATTGGTGATGATGGCTATATGGTATCCAATGCCTGGATTGGAGATTATTATGTAGGGACAGATGGGGCTATGCTGGTCAATACGACAACGCATGAATTAAATGAAGAAAATATTCAAAAAATGTTGGTCGATATGAATTCGGCGATGTAAAACACTGGGTTTCTATAAATAAAGCAACCGCTCTGGCAGCGAGGTTAATCTTCTGCCAGGGCAGTTTTTTTCGTGGTTGCTATAAAAAAGGTAATTTTTGTTATTTTACACAGTTTGGAGTCCTGCAAGCTGTCTTACTTCCGGAACACTAAGACCGGTATCCTCTGCGATTTCTTCAACGGTTTGTTTCCCTCTTTTTAGCAATTTAAGTGCTGTTTTTCTTTTTGTTTCATTTTCAGCTTCGCTTTTTAATCTTCTTGCACTCGTTTCAATTAATGCTCCGCTCATCATATCACCCATACCTCTCTGCACATTTTCATATTTTTGTGCAATTTCCTTAATCACATCACCAGAAATCTCTATGATGGTTCGCTTGTCAAATGCCCCGATCACTTTCTGCTGTTCCAGTTCATCGAGTTTTTCTAAAATTTTCTTGTATTCAGCTTTCAATTCCAACAATTTCTGCTCATTATTATTATACTCTGGAAAACTTTTTTCATGTGAAAAAATATAAAACGGAATTAGCATTAACAGATCTTTTTCAAAAATATCATTCAGCGAATAGGTCTGTACTTTCATAATCGGCACATCATATTGAACGGTTCCGCCCGGTGTGACAATTATATATTTCATTTTATCTGGTGTTTTTTTGTAAGTCCGCAGATACAGAACCGCTGTATTTGGGAATGTCACAGTCAGTGTTTCCTCTGTAACCTCGCCTTCATCAAGCGCAATTTGTGCATCATATTCAAAAAGTCTTATTGTGATTTTTCCATCCAGCAGACTACTTTCGCATTCAATGTGATATTTCTTCGGTGTTTTTCCCAAAATTGTAAAATTCGTGTCTGTAATCCGTTCTTTATCTGCGTTGTCTTGTTGAGCCAAAAAATGTTCGTTGGGAAAAAAACAGATTTCCTCTGCCCCTGTATAGGTTTCTCCAAAAATTTCATTGATTATGGGGATAATTAGCTTTCGGCAGTCATTTAGAATTGTACGGAATGCCCCGTCATATATAGTTGCCATATCTTATTTCCCTTCTGTTTGTGTCTTAATCATACCATTTTTTTATTTCAAATTCAAGAGTTTCATAGAGTTTGCAAATGTGTAATTTTCAGAATTGTTATAATTATCTGTGATTTTTGAGAAATATCAAAAAATATCCACCAATAATTCTTGTGCTTTGTCTTGCGATGCTATATAATAAAAACAGATAATCTTTATTTTTTAGAAGAGCAGGAGGTGGAAAAGAAAAAGAGGTTGTTAATTCACCTTTTATTTTTGCGTATCGAGAGGCGGTGCTTTTTTTTAAGAAAGTCTGGATGAAATGCTATTTGTGGTATAAATAGGGAGAGTTAAAGTATATTTTGAAGAAGCAATAGACAGAATAAATCATATTGACTGGGATAAGGTCGGTACAAAAGTATCTCCAGAAGATGGAGATTCAGGGGTGGAATTTTTGCGGAGATTAGCAAATTTTTATACGGAAACATTATTTAAACGATAGCCACCATTAGTTTCTGATATAGCTTGGATAATGGGAGAACCTAGTGAAGCGAATTTTGAAAAATATTATACAGATAAAACAAAAGAAATCCTGAGAAAGGAGTGAGGTGGTGATATGGGAAGGTATTTGAACAGCAGAGTACCATTTGAAGTATACAGAGAAATTGCCGGAACAAGGTTTTTTGTGGATAAATCACTTATCCTTGAAGAAATTTTAAGTGCAGTGGAAGTCGATGGACAGAAATATTTGTGTATCACAAGGCCGAGGCGGTTTGGGAAAAGTATTATGGCATGTATGGTTGCTGCATTTTTGGGAAAGGCTGTTGATGCAGAAAAATTATTTGGACGGCTGTTTATTGCCGAGAATGAAAACTATAAAGCTTATCTAAATAAATATAATGTTCTTTACATTGATTTCAGCGAAGTGCCAAGGGATTGTACAAGTTACAGACAGTATATTGCCCGTATACAGGATGGGATAAATAATGATCTTGCCAGGGCTTATGATGATCTGCACATTGATGCAAAGAAAGCGACATGGGATATTCTGACGGATATTTTTCAAAAAAAAAGTGAGAAATTTATCTTTGTTATGGATGAGTGGGACGCCATGTTTCATATGTCATTTATTACGCAGGAGGATAAAGAAGCATATCTCTTATTTTTGAAGTCTTTATTAAAAGGAAAGGCTTATGTGGAACTGGCGTACATGACAGGGGTTCTCCCTATAGCAAAATATTCCGGAGGTTCGGAGTTGAATATGTTTCTGGAATATGATATGGCGACAAAAAAGAAATTCAGTGAATATTTTGGATTTTCAGATGCTGAGGTTGATAAATTGTTTGAACGATATCAAAAAGGGACGGATGAACCTGCAATTACCAGAGAAGAACTGCGAATCTGGTATGATGGCTATTGTACGGCAAAAGGGAAGAGGATTTATAACCCCAGATCGGTTGTATGCGCTCTGACGGATAATGAATTATCGAATTATTGGACCAGTTCAGGACCTTATGATGAAATTTTTTACTATATTCGCAATAATATTCAGGATGTAAGAGATGATATTGTCCTGATGGTATCAGGAGAAACGGTTCCGATTGTTCTTCAGGGATATGCGGTTACGGGGACGGAACTTAAAACAAAAAATCAGATTTATTCTGCTATGGTGGTTTACGGGCTGCTGACTTATGAGAATAAGAAGGTGTCTATTCCGAACAAAGAACTGATGGATAAGTTTAATGAACTTCTTCTGAATAATGATTGTCTGGGATATGTTTACAGCCTGGCCAGGGAATCAGAACGGATGCTGGCGGCTACACTGGCGGGAGATACGAATACCATGGCAGATATCCTTGAATATGCTCATAATACAGAGTCACCGATTTTTTCTTATAATAACGAGATTGAACTGGCGGCAGTAGTTAATCTTGTATATCTTGCAGCACGGGACAGATATCGTGTGGAACGGGAAGATAAGGCAGGCAAGGGATATGTAGATTTCATCTTTTATCCGGAAGTAAAGGGTGCAGATGCTTTGATTTTAGAATTGAAAGTAGGAAGTACACCTAAAAAGGCAATTCAACAGATTAAGGATAAAAACTATGTGCTGCGGTTAAGAGGAAAGTTGGGGGAGGAACTTAAATACACGGGAAAAGTTCTGGCGGTCGGGATTAGCTACAGTAAAAAGACAAAAAAACATGTTTGTAAAGTGGAAGTATTGTAGCTAATTTCTCGATCAAATATTGTAGATAATTTCACAATCAAATAAGAAATGATAGATTAAGAATAAAATTAGAAAATCTGATAGAAACACTGAAATTTGCAGAGTTTTCTGATTTTATTCTTATTTTTTTGCATAAATGTTGTATTGGAAACTTTTTGCTTAAATTTTGTATCAGAAACACCAGGCGGAAAGAAAATATTCTTTGACTTCAATCTAAGAGCAAATCTGTGTTTTCTTCATTAATCGTTCTAAAAATCACTTTATTCCCAATAATTTCCATAAAATAATGCGAATAATGGAATTGATGCCAAAACCCCTTTTGACCTTTCTGGCATTCGATTAAAATGACAAAAAACAGAAAATAAAAATAATGAAAAAATACAAAAAGAAAGGTTGTCATGATTGAAAACAGGTCTGTTTTTGCGTATGACAGGAAAGGGGAATTTATGGCCAATGTTTATGCCTATATCCGGGTGAGCAGCCGTGAGCAGAATGAGGACAGGCAGATGATTGCACTGAAGGAGTTGGTGATTTCAGAAAAAAACATCTTTGTAGATAGACAATCCGGCAAAGATTTTGAACGACCATCGTATAAACGCATGGTAAGGCGGATGAAACGGGATGATTTGCTGTACATAAAGAGCATCGATCGGTTAGGGCGCAATTATGAGGAGATTTTGGAACAATGGCGGATTCTTACCAAAGAAAAGGGGATTGATATCGTTGTACTGGATATGCCGCTTTTGGATACCCGACGGGGAAAGGATTTAATGGGGACATTTTTAAGTGATATTGTCCTTCAGGTACTGTCCTTTGTAGCAGAAAACGAACGGACAAATATCCGGCAGCGCCAAGCAGAAGGAATAGCGGCAGCAAAAGCCAAAGGGGTTAAGTTTGGCCGCCCGGCCCTTCCTTATCCGGAAAATTTCGGGAGTATCCATCGTGACTGGAGAAAAAAGAAGATAACCCTTCGCCAGGCGGCAGAAGCCTGTGCTATGCCTGTGGGAACCTTTTATGCAAAGGCAAGAAAGTTTGAAAACTCTATTTAAGCAGAGAGATGGGAAAGTTTGTAAAGGTATACTTTTACAAATTTTTATCATCCTCTACGGCTAACCCGTAGTATAGCACAAAAGAATTTATTTTACAACAATTTTTTGCATTTCAAAGCAGGAAATAAAAGGGTTTGTAAAAGTATACTTTAATAGTTTTTTTCGTCCGAAGGCGATAATTATCGGAGTAAATCCTGCTTTTTTCGCTTTGCTTTGCATAGAGAAATATTAACAACGGCAAAGGAAAAGAGGCAGATGGGATGAAAAAGAGATTTGGAAGAGAGGGGGACGCCTGTGCAGTGGTATTTGTTAAAAACATGGGCAGGGAGAGAGGAAGAACTGGTCAGGGAGATACGAAGGACACTTTCTGAGCCATGGATTCATGAGTGTTTTGTGATTGTTCAGGAACGTATCTGGGTGAGGCAGAAGAAAAATATTATTCATGAGGAATTATTATTTCCCGGATGTGTTTTTCTCACATGTACCTCATCAGAGCCGGCTGCATCTCAAATAACAGGGATTCCCGCAATAGCACGATGGAAGAGAATCAGCAGTCTTGAAATCCTGCGCATGACAAAAGAGGATGGGAAATTTTTGGAGGAACTGGCTGGAAAGGAGCATAGGGTAAAGCTTTCCTGTGTGCTGAAGGATGAACAGGGAAGGATTTGTAATCTGTCAGGGCCATTAAAAGTTTATCAGGAGCAAATTGAACGCATTCAGTTTAAAAAACGGTATGCCATGATCCATCACAGATTGTGGGGAGAGAACAGGATATTTGTTCTTGGAATTGTGCTGAAAGAAGATATTGAACGGGAGTGTTTATCCAAAGGCCAATCCGTTGGAAAACTGTCTGAATCAATATATTTTATGGAAGATGTTTTTGCGGAAGATACAAAGCTTCCGGCAGTGGAGATGGAAGATATTTTTACGGAAGATATAAAATTTCCGGCAGTGGAGATGGCATAGGATGAGCAGTTATCGAATAGAGAAATACCTGCCGGCGAACAGGCGGATTAGGATGCTGGTACTTATGGCAGTGGATGTCAGTGTCATCTGCATGGCTTCTTTTTTAGGATTATTTATCCGGTTTGATTTGAATATGGAAAGAATTCCTGCAGAATATATCAGGGCCGTATGGATGTATCTGCCGCTTTATGTGCTTGCAACGATCGTTATCTTTTTCCTTTTTCGGATGTATGCCACGATGTGGAGTGTTGCAGGAATTCGAGAAACGGGGCATATCGTTGCGGCTTGTGGGCTGGCTTCATTACTTCAGATTGCAGGAATGCTGATGATGGAACTAAAGGTTCCGAGAAGTTATTATGTGCTTTCTTTTTTTATTTTGTGTGCCTTTGAGGGAATGGTTCGTCTGTCTTACCGGATTTTAACTTCGGTTAGATTACCCGGAAAACATCAAAAAGAAGGCAGCCGGATACTCATTGCCGGGGCCGGAACAAGTGGATCAGTGATTTTAAAAGAAATGCTTACCAGTCCATATGCCCAGGGCTATGTGGTTTGTTTTGTGGATGATGATAAGAATAAAGTCGGAAAAATTTTAAATGGGATTCCGGTTGCCGGGAAAAGGGAGGACATCCCGCAATTGGCAGAGAAGTATAAAGTGGATGAGATTTATATTGCCATGCCTTCTGCTCCGGCAAAAAACAGAAAAGAGATTATTGAAATTTGCCGGGAAACAGGATGCAGGGTAAAAATTCTGCCAGGAATTTATCAGCTTTTAAATGGTGAAGTCAGTGTCAGCAGATTGCGGGAAGTGGAAATTGAAGATCTTCTTGGACGGGAACCTGTTCAGGTAAATATGGATGAAATTTTGGATTATGTCAATGGAAAAGTTGTGCTGGTAACGGGTGGAGGCGGTTCTATCGGGAGTGAGTTATGCCGCCAGATTGCCGGACATCATCCAAGACAACTGATTGTTTTTGATGTGTATGAAAACAATGCCTATGATTTACAGCAGGAGTTGAAGGGGAAATTTCCGGAACTTAATCTTGCTGTGCTCATTGGATCTGTGCGCAATACGCACCGGATAGAGTCTGTTTTTGCACAGTATCGACCGGATATCGTGTACCATGCAGCAGCACATAAACATGTTCCGTTAATGGAGGACAGTCCCAATGAAGCAATTAAGAATAATGTTTTCGGTACATACAAAACAGCAAAAGCAGCAGATAAGTACGGGACAAAGCGCTTTGTGCTGATTTCTACCGATAAAGCGGTAAATCCGACAAACATTATGGGTGCGTCGAAACGTATGTGCGAGATGGTGATCCAGATGATGAATGCAAAATCAAAGACGGATTTTGTAGCAGTACGGTTTGGCAATGTGCTGGGAAGCAATGGGTCAGTGATTCCGTTGTTTAAAAAGCAGATTGAACAGGGCGGGCCGGTGACGGTGACACATCCTGATATTATCCGGTATTTTATGACCATTTCCGAAGCCGTATCACTGGTATTGCAGGCAGGTGTATATGCAAAGGGCGGGGAAATTTTTGTGCTGGATATGGGGGAGCCGGTGAAGATTTTGGATTTAGCGAAGAATCTGATAAGGCTTTCCGGGTATAAGCCGGGAGAAGATATTCCAATTACATTTTCCGGATTAAGACCAGGGGAGAAATTGTATGAAGAACTTTTGATGGAAGAAGAAGGACTTCAGGATACACCGAATAAGCTGATTCATATTGGCAAGCCGATAGAGTTTGATATGGACGAATTCCGTAAACAGTTGGACAAGCTGTATGAAGTGGCAAATTTGGATTCAGAGGCGATACGGGATGAAGTGAAGAGGATTGTGCCAACGTATCAAATAAAAAGATTGCGTAATCAATTCAATGAAAAGAGATGTTGATACAGAAAATCAGATATAGAGGAAGTTAGGAAAAATGTTTAATAGAGAACAGACGATTATTCCATTAAAATCGAAAGTATGGCTTTCCTCGCCAACAATGCACGGAGAGGAATTGAAGTATATGAAAGAGGCATTTGAAACTAACTGGATGTCTACTGTGGGTGAGAATATTAATGAAGCAGAACACATGACGGCAGAAAAGATTGGTTGTAAATATGCAGTTGCATTGTCATCAGGAACGGCTGCGCTTCATCTTGCAGTGAAATTGGCCGGAGAGAAAGTTTACGGCAATACGGTGTTGGGAAAAGGTGCACTCCATGGGCGAAGAGTATTTTGCTCGGATATGACTTTTGATGCAACGGTAAATCCAGTGGTGTATGAGGGCGGAATTCCGGTATTTATTGATACAGAGTATGATTCCTGGAATATGGACCCGGCTTCCCTGGAAAAAGCTTTTGAAATTTATCCGGATGTGAAAATCATTGTAATTGCACATCTTTATGGTACTCCCGGAAAAATTGACGAAATCAGAAGAGTTGCAGATAAGCATGGAGCCTTAATTGTAGAAGATGCTGCGGAGTCTTTTGGTGCTGCCTATAAAAGCGGGCAGACAGGAGGTTATGGAGATTATGCCTGTATTAGTTTTAATGGTAATAAAATTTGTACAGGTACATCTGGAGGAATGTTTTTGACCAATGCAAAAGAGGATGCAGATAAGGTTCGTAAATGGTCTACACAAGCCAGGGAAAATGCTCCATGGTATCAGCATGAAGAACTTGGATATAACTACCGCATGAGTAATATAAACGCAGGTGTGGTAAGGGGGCAACTTCCTTATCTGGAAGAACATATTCGGCAGAAGAAGGCTATCTATTATAAATATAAAGAAAACTTTAAAGATCTGCCGGTAAGTATGAATCCGATTCCCAAGGAATGTGAGCCAAACTACTGGCTAAGTTGTTTATTGATTGATAAAGCAGCAATGTGCAGACAAGTTAGAGGAGAAAAGGATGTTTTGTATACTTCTGAACATGGAAAGAGTTGTCCAACAGAAATTCTGGAAGCACTTGTTTCTATCAATGCAGAAGGTCGTCCGATTTGGAAGCCCATGCATATGCAGCCAATCTATCGAATGAATGGATTTGTTACCAGGGATGGAAATGGAAGAGCAAGAACAAATGCGTATATCCATAGCAGATTTGTTGATGTTGGGGCAGATATTTTTGAGAGAGGGCTTTGTCTGCCAAGTGATAATAAAATGACACCTGAACAGCAAGAGAATATTATTGAAATCATTAAACGTTGTTTTGCGTAAGGAGTAAATTCCGTGAATAAAAAGAAAAGAACAGGATTACTATTGGCAGGTGCTATAGTCGTACTTGCTACAATTACATATATGTCAAAAAAAACAGCACAAAAAACTACATATAAAACAGAAGTAATAGAATCAATTCCTGTTAGAAGGATGGGATTTTATGAGAAATATATAAAGCGATGTGTAGATGTAATTTGTGCATTGAGTGCTGTGGTTTTGTTTTTTCCTCTTTATTTAGGAGTAGCTGTTCTTGTTAAATTGAAACTGGGAAGTCCTGTATTTTTTGTTCAGGATCGTCCTGGTTTGGTTGATTCAAATGGCCGAGAAACAATATTTAAGATGTATAAGTTTCGGACAATGACAAATAAAAGGGGTGAAGACGGTGAATTGCTTCCTGATGAAGAAAGACTTACAGATTTTGGAAAATGGCTGAGAAACACCAGCCTGGATGAATTGCCGGAAGCTTGGAATATTTTGAATGGAACAATGTCTGTTATTGGCCCACGTCCGCAGCTTGTAAGAGATTTAACGTTCATGAGTAAAGAGCAGAGAAAAAGACATACAGCAAAACCAGGATTAAGTGGATTAGCTCAAATTAACGGACGAAATAATCTTGACTGGGAAGAAAAAATTAACTTGGATCTCAGATATATAGATAAAATTAGTTTCTTTGAAGATATACGAATTATAGGCAAAACTGTAGTGAAGGCTTTTATTAAAAAAGAAGGTATTACCGAAGGTGAGATGGTTACAGCTGAGGATTTTGGGGACTATCTTCTGAGGAGAAGAAAAATTGATAAAGCAGAATATGAAAATAAAAACCTTGCGGCAAAAATGATACTTAAAGGTAAAAATGCGATAGATGATGTAGTTCGGATTAATGCGGTTAAAAGTTCTGCAGAGCAACAGAAATACAGTGTTTTAATGTCAGTATACAAAAAAGAAAAGCCGGAATATTTGCGAATGGCTTTAGATTCTATGTTAAATCAGACGGTTCCTCCTGATGAAATTGTTTTGGTAGAGGATGGGAGATTAACTGATGCATTATATGCAGTAATTGAAGAATATAAGAAATATCTTCACATTATTGTGAATGAAACAAATAAGGGACTTGGGTTGGCTTTAAATCATGGGTTGAACGAATGTAGGAACGAACTTGTTGCTAGAATGGATACCGACGATATATCTAAGCCAGAACGTTGTGAAAAACAATTAGAGCGTTTTGCTCAAAAACCTTATTTGGCTATTGTTGGTGCACATATTGATGAATTTATTGGCGATTTTTCTCATGTAGTCTTTCAGAGAATAGTGCCATTATCCTTTGAGGAAATTTATGAATATGCGAAAAGGCGGTCAGCTTTCAATCATCCTGTTGTTATGTATAGTAAGACAGCGGTTCTTAAGAATGGTGCATATGCGGATTTGAAAAGAAACCAAGATGTGGATTTATTTGGAAGAATGCTGTTTAAGGGTTATAAGGCAGAAAATATTGATGAGGCGCTTCTTTGGTTTAGAAGTTCTGATGAACTGGCCAGGAGAAGAAAAAGCTGGCAGAATAGTTGGAGTTATATTTCTGTAATCAGAAGATTTTGGAAAATGGGGTATTCCAGTTTTGCTGATTATATTTTAGTTGCCGCTGCACAGACAGCAGTATATTTGATGCCTGTGAAGATGCAGAATATGGTTTATAAGAAGTTGTTGCGAAAAATGAAATAGGATTATTCTATATGATTATAAAAGGTTTGATTAAAATG
>CAOXUF010000015.1:1988-7447 GCA_948560485.1 uncultured Eubacterium sp. | reverse complement strand
TGACTGGAGTTCAGACGTGTGCTCTTCCGATCTTTTGATTAAAATGCACAATGGAGAGTGCTATGCGCTTTGAACAGAAAATAAATTACCAGTTAAATAAATATCCTGCAATTAAAAAAATAGTAAAACGTGCATATCAGGTAAGTATGTATGTAATCTCACCAAAGATAAAGTCGGAAGGAAATATTGTACGTATTTCTCCAAATGATGCTAGTCATGAATATTTTTTTGGTTATTATGATAAATCACCTTGGGATATTACAAGTCGTTATATACTTTGTATGAGGGCAAAGAATACGTGGTCAGATGTCAGTCCGAAAGAAAAAGCAGATATATTACTGATTGATACAACAAAAGTAGAATCTGATCCGGAGAGAGTAAAAAAACTTGCTGAAACCAGAGCATGGAATGTTCAGCAGTCCTGTATGCTTCAATGGTTAGGACCAGATTATTCTTCTCATATTCTTTATAATGATTATCGGGATGGACGATATGTAGCAGTTATCCTGGAAATAAAAAGTGGTAAAGAGAGGATTATACCTGCTCCGGTGTATACGGTTGCTGCTAATGGTAAAACTGCGCTTACATTAGACTTTTCACGTTTATATAACTTACGTCCTGGTTACGGTTATTATAATGTTCCCGAAAAAACAAAGAATGTGTCACTTCCTGATGCTGTAGCTATATGGAAGATAAATTTGGAGGATGGAGAAGTAAAGCCTCTTCTTACCTATAAAGATTTTGCAGATTTTCAGCCACGTCCTGAAATGCAAAGAATAGATTCTGTTCATAAAGTCAATCATCTTATGCTTAGTCCAAATGGCAGGAGATTCATGGTGCTTTATCGATGGTTTACAGGGCAAAGAAAATATACTCGTCTTATTACGTGTAATATAGATGGTTCAGATATGTAAGTGCTTTCTGATGATGATATGGTAAGCCATTGTTTTTGGAAAAATAATCGTGCGATTCTTGCATTTGAAAATAAAAAGCATAGTGGCCCAGGGTATTATTTAATGAAGGATAAGACAGATACATTTATTCATTGTTGGCCACAGCTTAGTAATGATGGACATCCAAGTTATAGCCCAGATGGAAAATGGATTGTTACCGATACTTATCCTAATCGTACCCGTATAGCTGAGATAAAACTTATGGATGGTATAAATGAGAGAAAAAATGAAGTGAATATTATAGCAAGGGTATTTGCACCATTTCAATATGATAATGATACTCGTTGTGATCTTCATCCAAGGTGGAATCATGCAGGAGATAAAATTTGCTTTGACAGTGTATTTGAAGGACATCGTGGTTTATATATGGTAGCTATACCAGAAGAAATGAAAGAAAATAAAGGATTGTTTAGTCCTTAAATATTCAAATTTTCTTCTTGGTAATCAGGAGGAATATTGTTTATGAATACGTTAATCAGTGTTATTGTGCCCGTGTATAATACAGAAAAATATTTGGAACGATGTGTAAAATCATTAATACAACAAACATATAGGAATATTGAGATTATTCTTGTTAATGATGGATCGATGGATAAAAGTTTTGAAATATGTAAAAAATTACAAGAAAAATATAAAAATATTATCTTAATTAATAAGAAAAACGGAGGATTAAGTTCAGCTAGAAATGCTGGAATTGAAGTTGCCAATGGTGAGTATATTGCTTTTTTGGATAGCGATGATTGGGTTACACAGGATTGTTATGAATATATGTTAAATCTGGCTGTAACTAATAATGCCGAAATAGCAGATATTATGGTTTCTCAAGTAAAAAGCAAAGACGATAATGTTCTAAGTACAGATGAAAAGATAGAAGTTTTTAGTGGCCGAAAGATTCTAGAGCATTATTTATATCGGGGGATGAAGGAAATTAATGGTGCCCCCTATTCTGCTTGTCGGAAATTATATCAGAAAAAATTGTTTAATGATGATACTTTGTGTTTTGTAGAAAAAACTGTAAATGAAGATATTTGTTTTAATTATAGAATACTTAGCAAATGTAGAAGAATAGCCGTTAGCAATCAAATTAAATATTTTTATTTTCAGGGCGAGAAAAGTATTAGTACTGGGATGCTGGAGAAAAAAGATTTAGCATTGCTTAAGATTTCAAGAGAGTTGGTTAATTTAGCGAATGAATCTAATGATAAGCGAATTGTAGAACTTGCAAAAATGAAAGAAGCAAGAGCATATTTCTCGCTATTGGCAAGAATTTCCAGATATGGAATGGATGCAGCTATAGAAAATCCTAATAATTTGGTTAAAAAGTTAAAAAAAAGATTGAGAAAAAGTTTAGTTTTATTGATGAAATCTCCAATGTCTATTACAAGAAAAATTTGTGCAGTGGCATTTTGTGTAGACTTTAGCTTAACTAAAACAATTATTGCTGTATTTCCGAAATTTAGAAAAGGATTTTAGCCGATGAAAAAGATATTAATCGTGGATATTGGCCCGACTTGCGGCGGCGTTGAAAAAATTGTAGATAGTATTTATGAACGCCTGAATAAAGAAGAGTACAATATTGATTTCCTTGTATATGGAGAAAAATGTAATAACGAAGGTAAATACAGAAATTTTGGCACTGTTTACAAAGTATCAAGGAGATATAGTAATCCACTCAAACATTATAAAGAGATAAAAAGTTTTTTTATAAATCATAGGAACTATGACATTGTGTGGATACAAACAAGATCGAGCAGTAATATTAATGCACATAGGTTTGCACGTCGTTATACAGGGGCAAAAATTATTACACATTCGCATGCAATTAAGCCAGAAACACAAAACAGATTTCATAGAGTAATTACTTCTTTGTTTATGAAATTTAATCAGAGAACATTGTTATCTTGTACGGATTATGCTATTGCCTGCTCGAAAGCATCTTATCAATATATGTTTGGAAAGCAATATAAAGGTAAGGGGAAAACAATAGTTAATGGAATTGAACTGGAAGAATTTAAATATTCCAAGGATTTTAGAGAAAAAATACGGGAAAAATATAGTATTCCTAGAGATACTTTTATTTTAGGACATGTGGGGAGAATTGTTCCAGTAAAAAATCATAGATTTATTGTTGAAATCTTTAAATATGTACACAAAGAAAAAAAGAATTCACTTTTGATGTTTGTTGGGGATGGGCCAGATAGCAATGAGATTAGAAATTATGTTAAACAATTAAAATTAGAAGAGTATACATTGTTTGTTGGAGAAAAAGATAATGTAAGTGAATACTTATCTGCAATGGATGTATTTGTTTTACCGTCTTTATTTGAAGGCTTGTCTTTATCAGCCATTGAGGCGCAGGCTTCTGGATTGCCAACGTTTATAAGTGATGGAGTTCCTGAAGATGCAATGGCAACATCAAATGCTTATAGAATCAGCCTTAAAGAACATCCTTCTCAATGGTCAAAAAAAATGATGGAAAGTACAGGCGAACAAAAACGTGAAAATGCTTACATAGAATTGATTGGAACAAAGTTTGATATAGATTATACAGTAAATGAAATAAAACAAATATTTGAAATGTAGGTGCAGAATGAAAATATCTATCTTCATATTGTATGTGTGTTCATTTATATTTATATATAATGTTCCATTCACAGGAAGCCCTTTAAGCGGTTCAAAGTTAATGATTATTTTTATGGCAGCATGGTTGATCATACGGAGCAGGAAAATTGTTTTCACAAAAAATTTGATAAAGATTGTTGCCTGGATGATTGTATTGTTATTTTACTCATTAGCAAATGTTTTTTTGCAGAGGACAGGTGATTTTGCACTGGTATATGCAGAGATACTTTTTATTTTGAATCATATATTAGGATGTGTATTATTGGTAAACTTGTTTCAGACGATGGGCAAATCGCAAGTGAAAGATATTTTGCACATGTTAGTAGTAATCTCATTTGTGCAGTCAATTATCATTATTCTATCTATGCTTATTTCTCCCTTTAATGCATTTATTTCCAGGATTGCCTTTATTGAAGGAAGAGATAATCTGCAATTAAGATATGGATTTGCAAGAGGATATGGATTGGCAGCTTCAGTTACCTATGATTTGGCAGTATGCCAGGCTTTTGCAATAATGTTTATTCCCTATTTAATACAAAAAACAAAAAATTCTCGTATGAAAATGTTTTATATTTTGTCATCATTTCCAATACTTTTTTCAATTTTGACACTGGGAAGAACAGGATTGATTGGTGTAGGTTTGGCTTTAATATATATTTTTAGAGAAAGTATAAAAATGAGATCAAAACTAATAAAAAATTTGCTGTATATTATTGGATTATTTATGATTATCAGTATAGTTTTTTTGATAAATATGGATTCTGCACTAATATCCAGTATGAAGACCTATGTTTTTGAGGGATTTGATACACTTTTTACAACAGGGAAATTTCAAACGCATACATGGACTAATCTTATGAATATGTGGAATAAGATTTATGATTTTAGTTTAAAAACATGGATTGTTGGAGATGCCAGATATACTGATGGGGCACGTTACTATATGCGAACAGATATAGGAGTTATGCGTGATATTTTATATTTTGGAATTATTGGATGTGTGTTGCTTGTAGTTGAGTATTTGGTGATTTATAAAACGATTAAAAACAATGCTCCGGATAGACAATTTGTATTTATGATTCAATTAATATTTATATTTTTAATGGTTGCACATTTCAAAGGAGAATTTTTGTTAGCATGTGGTACAGGCATTTGCATGGTTTTAGTGATTGCATTGGTACAGCATTCAATAAAGAATAGGGAAGGCTATGGAAAAGATTAGTGTAGTAATGGCTGTATATAATGAGCCATTCAGGATGATTGAAGAGGCGATGGAATCAATTTTTAATCAGACTTATAAAAATATTGAACTGATTGTTGTTCTGGATAATCCAAATAATAAAGAATTATACAGTTTTTTGCTTCAATATGGTAATAAAATTAAGCTGGTTGTCAATAAAGAAAATAAAGGCTTACCTTATTCATTGAATGCGGGGATAGCTGCTGCATCTGGTAATATCATTGCAAGAATGGATAGCGATGATATTTCACTTCCAAACCGACTTGAAGCAGAATATAAGTTTTTGATTGAAGGCTTATATGATTTGGTTTCATCAAATATTACTTATATTGATGAGGATGGAAAAGAATTAAATATTATTCATAATGCTCCGGATACGGATAAAAAGTTATTGCGCAGGTTAAAACATGTCAACTGTATGTCACATCCAACTTATATGTTTACAAAAAAAATGTATGATATAACCGGCGGCTATAAGGAAGAATTAAAAGCAGCTCAGGATTATGAGTTTGTAAATAACGCAATAGCAAGAAGATTTCATATTGGCTTTTGTACAGAAACACTTTTGAAATATAGAATAAGAAATGGGAATATATCGCAGACGAAAAAAGATCGGAAGAGCCACACGTCTGAACTCCAGTCAC
>CAOXUF010000015.1:1578-1978 GCA_948560485.1 uncultured Eubacterium sp. | reverse complement strand
AGACGAAAAATGTGCTGCAAAGGTTTGTAACCTATTATGTAAGAGATGCTTATATATATAAAAAAGGATATTCAAAAGAATATATTGTTGATTGTTTGTCGGGAAATAATAAAGAGTTTATTAAGTTCAGTGAGCAATATAGTACATACCAGAATGAAACCAAAGGATTAAGTGGACTAAAGAAAAAAATTAAACAGACTGAATTGGCTGTACGAATGAAGTTCATTAGAAATATTTTATATCATGATTTTATTTATCAGTTACTGACAATTTTTAACTGGTGAAGTCTTTGAAAAAGTCATTAATGCCTAACTTTGTCTTTTGCTGCTATTAAACAATCAAAAAACTATTTATTGATTATCATATTAAAACAGCAATAAAGTAGGAGAGGAACAAAATT
>CAOXUF010000015.1:0-1568 GCA_948560485.1 uncultured Eubacterium sp. | reverse complement strand
GGAAATAAAACAGATAAGTAATAAGATTCCATCATTTTTGAAAAAGATAGGATTGTATTTTGTTGGAACATTTTCAACACGCCTTTTAAGTGTGTTATTAGTTCCCATCTATGCTTATTTTGTATCATCTGTAGATTTGGGTGAATATGACTATATATATGCAATCGTAAATATTCTATATCCAATAGCATTTTTATGTATATGGGAATCTATATTAAAATATGGAATACAGGGACAAGAAGATTTTGAATCTATGGCGTCTAATTGCGCAATAGTATATTTTGTATCAGCAATTATTTTAACAATTGCCTGTGCAATATGTATGATGTTAAATTATACAAATATGGTTTATGTTTTCATTATGTCGATTTCCCTGGGGGGTGCAACCTTATGGCAATTTATGGCAAGATGTATGAATCAAACAAAATTTTTTGTTATTTCTGGAGTGGTCAGCAGTTTAATGATTATTTTCGTTGATTTATTTCTTGCAAGCATACAAAGACTAGATTATAAAGGCTTGTGTATATCATCTGTTTTTTCTCAGATTACTGTGATTATTTTGTTGGAAAGTAAAGTACATTTATTTAGAACAGTGAAGTTTAAATTATATAATACAAAATTATTGATGAAAATGCTTTCTTTTTCGATTCCATTGGTAGTTAATAATATTGCTTTGTATTTATATAATAGTAGCAGTAAAATTATTATCAGAGAATTTTTAGGGGCATATGAAAACGGGCAATATTCATTTGCATCAAAGTTTGCAATTTTAATCAATGTTTTTAGTTCTGTAGTTTCAATGGCTGTCATTGAGGAGGCATATTCTTATTCGAGGCTAGAAGAATATAGAAACAAGGTTGGAACTATTATTGAGAAAATATCACAATTTTACTATAATCTAATATTTTTGGCATTGCCAGCTATTTATTTGTTATATAGTGTGGCATTTCAATATACAGAATATTATTTTAGTTGTGATTATATCTTTATTCTATTGTTAGGAGCATTATTTACTTCTTTATCTAGTAATTACGGTTCAGCATTTCAGGTGACTGAGAAAACAAAGTATATTTTTATAACTACTGTTTCAGGTTCAGTTGCTTCTATTATTGTTTCATTGTTTGCTATCAAATATATCGGAGTATATGGTGTTCTTGCAGGAGGTACATTAGGACCTTTTTTGATGATGTGTTTACGTGCAATATATGCAAAAAAGGCTACAGGATTAATAATTTCATGGAAAAAGAATTTGATTTCTTTTATCTTGTGCATTCTTGAATATTTCATGTTAGCAAAATATAAATCAATATTTATTCAAGTTGTAATCTTAATTTTTTCATTACTATATATACTTTTTATATACAGAAAGCAGATAAAATTAGTTTGCAATATAATAATCACAAGAGGAGGCGTAGATAAAATGAATAGTTGATTTTTGTTGAAAATTATGTCTGAAATGTATAATATCTCTATATTGTCAAATGAAGGTTATCTAGTAATTTTAAGAGGAATAAATGATATGAACAAAAAAAGTTTACATCTTTTATATGTATCAGCAGAAAGAGCGG
>CAOXUF010000014.1 GCA_948560485.1 uncultured Eubacterium sp. | reverse complement strand
TTTTGATTTTGCTTCCATTGGGAAGATATATATTTTTAGCTTGCTAAAAATATATGCTGACCTTTGGAAGCAATAAAGGGCGTAGACTTGTTGTTGGTTATTTTCTAAGGTTTGGGCTGGTAAGCACAAACTTTAGCAAAATAAACAACAACTAACACATGTGGGAGCATAAATTCATAGCCAACACGCTTTCGGCTGCACAAAAAGAGTCATTTACACATGTGCCATATCTGGCACCCTAATATGGGCGTTATCGTCCCTTTGAAGATTTTTCTTGATATTTACTATATTCCGCTATATAATTGAGCTAATTTTTCAGAAAGGACAGACTGCTATGCAATTTCTCAATCGTGACTTTTATAACAATAATAATATTCTTGGCTATATTGATTCTTCAATACAGACGCTGATAAATATGAACACTACTATCTTAGGAACAAAAGAATACATGCTCTTTTTTTATATCAAGGAAGATTTTACTGCAAACTACTTTTCGTTATACACTACTGACATTGATTTAGAATGTCTGGGTTTTTCTGTCCTTCAGCGGAATACCCGCCATTCTATTGAAGCATTTCTGGATTTGGTGAATCTCTGTAACGATCCAGACTATTTATCAGTCATGGAACACTGTGCTGACAGGAATAAACAATACAATGCAAAATACCATTCCATACTCAAAGGATCATGCAATATCCCCAAAAAATATAAGATAGCAACCCAAATGTACAATGCAAACATTCCTAGAGATTTATTGACTATATCATCAAAAACCAATAGTTATACACATCCTAATACTTTTGTAAATATTCTGAATTATAATGAATATGATAAAAAGTTGGAAATCTTAAGAGATTTACTGAGTGCCAACCTCTATACATTGACCACCGCATATAAATTAATACTTAAAAAATTCAACAACAACATGACACCTGTGCTAACATGCTCCACCTGCCCTTTTCTTAATCCTTTGCTAAAAAATTGTAACCAATGTTTCCTCAATGAAGAAGCAAGATTCCAAAATCTAATAAAAAATGCATTGATTACATACACAAATCCTTTTCAAAATTCATATTATCAATAACCCACAACCAGTGGAACAATCTACTGGTTTTCTTTATTTCGTTTATAATTTATCATAATATTGTATATTTTGCATAATATAATTTTAATTTTTCGATATATTTTTATGCATACTTGACAAAAACGTATTTGCGTAATAAAATTAAATCATAAGTTAATTAGATGTTTCTTTTCAGAAACTCAAAGTAAGATAATATATCCCTAACCAGCATGTAATGGTCATGACAGTAGCCAGAGGGATGACGCAGCGTGAGAGGCTCGTCACTTTTAAGTAATAAGTATTCTTTTTTCAAGAATCTAAAGTCAATGTCTATATCCTTAAACTAGCTCGTAACAGTCGAGACGGATGCAAGAAGGATTTTCAGTCTAAGCAGGATTACAGATCTAAGAGCTTAATCATTTTCCCTGATTTTCTCAACTTAATATCTGCAAATAGTGAGAGCTATTTGAATTATCCTCTAAAATTTTTAACGAGGTCTTTTTGTCTTGTGCAAAAGATTCTCTTTATATAGATAAAGAAGCCAGGTAGCTTCTGGATGTTATGTTCCATGTTTCTTTGGTGAAATGTGTGCATATAAAGTAACTCGTAAATTTTATTTTTTCACAAGCCTGTCTATTCCCATGGTAATAGGCAAAAAAGGCTCACCCTGACCATGCTTTAGATTTTAACGAATCTAGGGAAATAAAAACAGGAGGTAAAGAGGTTATGAGTAAACAGTATACTCAGCGGTCGCTTGAAGAGCGGCAACAACAAATGAAAGAGATTTTAGAAAATCTCGAAAACGGCGTGAAAGAGGTATTCACCAGTGAGAACTATATAAGGTATTTGGAGACTTTTAGTAAGTTTCATAACTACAGCTTCAATAATACCATCCTTATCCTGATGCAATGCCCCAAAGCCAGCTTTGTAGCATCCTATAAGGACTGGACGGAGAAGTTCAACAGAATCGTAAAGAAAGGTTCTAAGGGCATCCAGATACTTGTACCTACTCCCAAAAAGTATTGGGAAGAGGAAGAAGCTGTCCGACCAGATGGAAGCAAGTACAAAAGGAAGATTGAAAAACGTAAACTCTATTTTAAAATTGGACACGTTTTCGATCTGAGTCAAACGACTGGCGATGAACTGCCGAGGCTTACACAGAATTTGGAATTTGAAACACCAGAATTGAATAAACTGATTAATTGTTTGTTCGCAACATCTGAGGTTCCGATCCGTTACGATTACGACCTCAAAACAGACACAGATCCAAATGGCTATTATAGTCTTGTTAAAAAAGAGATATGTTTAAAGCCTGTTCTTTCGGCTTTACATAAGCTAAAAACCATTATCCACGAATATAGCCATTACTATCAGGAAACACTTTTCAAAGAACACACGAAAGACTTTGATCGTGACACAAAAGAAGTTGTTGCTGAAAGCTGTGCTTACTGCGTTATTGAAATGCTGGCGAATGAAACAAGTATGGAAAAATTATCCTCAGAAGAATATTCCTTCGGGTATATAGCGAGCTGGGGAAGTAAGGATTTAAAAGAATTAAGATCAACTCTGGAAATGATTTCTAAACTCTCTAACCTGATATTCGATTGGGTTTCTAAGCAATTTGTTGTTTCATAAAAACTTTTACTCATAAGCGCTTATCTCCAAGATTGGAGGTGCCAAATGGGTAAAAAATCAAATATTACACACCAATGTTTAAAAGAACTGAATAAGCAGAAAAAGTTTGGCGAATCCAAATTTGAAGCAAAACAGGCCGCAAGAAAAGCTGGCGAAAACTCTGCAACTGTAAGAGGCATCTACAGCACTGTTACATTTTATTCTTATGTAAGAGTATGTAAACAATTCATAGCTGAGACGATTGCAAGCCACAAGGAAGTCAAAACCTTTAAGGACTGCAAAAAGTATGTGCCTGAATTTCTTCAGGATAAAGAAGATAAAGGTCTTTCTGCTTGGACTTTGGCTCAATATGGTTCCGCTCTTGCTTCTGCCTATAACTGCAGGAAGAATGACTTTGGCTATGATTATCCTGTCCGTCACAGAGCAGATATAAAGCGATGCCGAGGTGTATCTTCTTCCGATTACCGCCATCCAGAAGAAAGATGGGATACCGCTAAAATGGTTCTTAAAGCCACAGGATGCCGCAGAACGGAAGCTCTTAGGCTCCGTAAGGAAGATTTCAGAGAAGCTCCTGACGGCAATTTAGAGGTCTTTAAGCGTGGCAAGGGCGGCATTGAGCGTTGGTGTTTAGTAAATCCAAAATACGCTGAGGAACTAAGAGAATATTTAAAAACTGCTGAAACATATCCTGTAAGCGGAGAAAACAGGCTGTTTCTAAAAGCGCAGTTGCCGAGTGGCTCAATTCACGATATGAGAGCTGATTATGCCAGGGACTTGTATCAGTATTTTGAGGATCGTGGTGACGTTGCTACTGGCAAAATATATCACTGTAAAGGAGATATGCTTGGGAGATCTTTTGACAAGGGTATACTTTCCGCAGTGAGCTATAACTTACAGCACTCTAGGGACAACGTGGTTGTAAACCATTATCTTTGGAAGTAGGTAAAGAAAAGAATTAATAAAAAGTATAGATTGGAGAATAAAAAATGATAGTAGATAAAAAAACACTCAGTCAGCTTCAAATTGCGATGAAGCTCGATGAATACAAATACGAAAAATCAAATCAAGAATATTTCGAGACTATGCCTGTTGTCGGATTATTTGATTCACAGGTAATGTTAATAAACAGCTATCTTGAAATACTTGAAAACAAAAACGGCAATAAGGCTAAAGAGTTTGCAGAAATGGTTGACAGCATCAAAAAAGAAAATGACCGCTATCAGGAACTTATCAAAAGCGGCTCAAAAAGCTCTTTGGTCAAAAAATACGCCAGAATGACTGGATACCTTATCCGTCAGCTAACTAAATATGACACCCAATATTAATTTATGGAGGACAAAGATATGTATGAAAACATGAAGAAAGAATTATTAGCAGCATTAAAAGATATGCTGGCAGACAGCTTTAAAATTAAGACTTTTACAGTCTTTAAAAATGGCAAAGAGACAGAAGCGTTCCTTATCACAGAAGAAGATTCCGCAGTCAGCCCTACTTTTTATTTTAAGGACTATCTGGATGATTATAAGAGAGGAATTTCCGTAGAAAAGCTGGCAACAGAAATAATAGCTACATACTTTTTCGCATCACAACAGGTTACGATCAACCTTCCTGATTTTAAAGATTTTAATTCACAAAAAGGCAATATTGTTTATAAGGTTGTAAATGCGAAAGATTACGCTCCACAGCTTCCAACAATTCCTTATGTTGATTTCTTTGATTTGGCAATCATCTTCTATTGCATCATTAACAGAAGTGAAGAAGGAATTATGAGCTATGTTATTACAAACGGCATATTGGAAACATGGGGTATTTCAAAAGAAGCTCTTTATGAAATTGCCCGACAGAACCTTCCAACTGTACTTCCTTTACAGATTTCTCCGATAACGGAAACAATCTATGAAGGCTTTAAGGATAGAGGCTCTATGGAAGAAACCATTGAAAGCCTTCCAGATGATTTCATATATGTAGTAACAAATAAGTATCAGAAATCTGGATTTGCGAACATCTTTTATCCAAGACTCTTTGAAACCTTTGCAAAAAGATTTGGCTCTTTCTACATTATTCCTTCATCTACTGAGGAAGCATTGTTTTTCCCAATCTCAACAAACATGGGGGTTGATGCCATCAAATATATGGTGAGGGAGATCAATGGGGACAAAAACATTGTTCAGCCAGACCTGTTTCTTAGCAATAGCATTTACCTTTATGATGCTGAAACTGGAAAGATTAATGCATATCTTTAAAAAATAACTTTTTAGACAACTGAATATTGAAAAAAAAATTACCCTAAAAGAGAAAAGGAGAAAAGAACTATGATCAAAACAACATTGAATTGGACAATCAAGAACCTGAAAAGCATGCATGACAGCAAGGAAACTTTAAATTTTGACCACCCTATCCAGAGGCAGTCGGCACAGTGGACGAATCTCCAGCAGAGCTTACTTGTACATAGTATTCTGGCGAATTATCCTGTTCCTGCAATTTATGTGGAAAAGATAGATTCTACCGATACGGATGATAAAGGAAAAGCAATTTATAAGTATTCTGTACTTGATGGCAAGCAGAGAATGACAACTGTTTTCTCATTCATCAATGGCGAATATGCCTTGAACGAAGAAACGCCTGTCGCTGAGATTGAGGGCGAATCCTATGCACTTTCAGGAAAATCCTTTGAGGAATTGGACGAAGATGTTAGGCAGGAATTATTACGCTTTAAGTTTTCCATCTTTGCATTTGAAGATGCAACGGATGACGAGATCGAAGAAATTTTTTTCCGCTTAAATAATTCTACGCCGCTCAGCAAGCCGCAAAAGGCACGTCCGCTCATGGGAACTGAAAATGCAAGGTTTATCAATTCGATTCTTACTGGCAGCTTCTTTACAGAAAAATGTAATTTCAGTAAGCTCCAGAGCAAGAAATCCGATGACATGTGTACCCTTTTACAGAGTATGATGCTTTTGGATCATAAGTACAACGATTATGAATACGCTTCAATTTCCGCTGATGAAGTAATGAGATACAGTGCTGCTATTAAGTGTAACTACTCAGAAGATCAGAAAGAATTGCTTTTGGAAATTATTGATTATTTGGACGAGGCTTTCGACGAAAAGGAAAAACTTCTGAAAAAGATTAACATTCCTATGGTAATGCTTCTGGCAGATATTGCAATAAAGGAAGAAATTGAACCAAATGAATTTCACGATTGGTTCTTATACTTCTTTGTAAGTTGCAAAGATTACAGCCAGTATTGCAGTAGCGGTTCTATCAAAAAGGAAAAAGTTTTAGGAAGGCTTACCACAATGGAAACTCACTTCACTAAGCACTTTAAGCTGAAAAATTCTGCCGAGGCAGAAGAATCTTCTGAAAGTGAGGAAGAAACACCTGAGACTGATTCCGATGATACTGCCGAACAGGAAGAAACTGATACGACTTCAAATGAGGAAGAAAATGCTGAAACTATTGATACAGAAACCTCTAATGTAGAGAGCGAAACGGAAGAAAACGGCGAACAGAATGATGATGATTCTTTTATGAATCCTCCTGTGGATGTTGCTTCCGAAGAAGTTCCTACTAACGAGGACTGCTATCTTGTAGAACAGGGCGCATAATTTGCACTAAAAATCCAAAGAGTTGTTTTGAGGGGTATTATCACTTTGATGATACCCCTTTTATTCTAAAAAAGGAGATAACTGCTATGAAGCATAAAGTATTTAAAGCATCACAAAACGCATATATAGAGGTGCTTGAAACAGAAACTGAAGAAGAAGCCAGGGAATTTTGCGAATCTCATAATTGGGAATTGAAAGATGAAAATGAATTTGTCTGGGATCTGTATTATGAGAAATCATAACTCTTGGAAAATAATTTCAAGAAAGAAAAGAGATATAACTACTATGGATATAAGATTATCAGGAACACAAAAAGAAATAGATAAACTAATTGCAGATTTTGAAAATTATTATGACGTTGTAAACGTAAGCACTCCTTACGCCAATACACGAAAACAGATAAAGTCAAAAGAAGTCAGGGTATACGTAAAAATGAATATGACCTACATTGACGAAAACGGAAGTCTGCAAAAGATTTAAGAAAGAAAGGAAACGTAGTTTTACAGCTACGCTGGAGGAAAATGATGGATTTAAAAAATACAGATGTAAAAGAAATAGCAAAATACTTTTCATATGAGGTAAATAACTTTTTATTCAGACCTGAAAAGATTGCAACAGAGCAGATTGATTCTGCTGATATGAAAGACTTAGATATTTGCTGGATCAAGGTTCTTTCCAGTAAAGGCTATAGAACAGACCTTAGAAATGAACAGGCAGCTACTGTCGGGAGATTACTCGCTACTATTCCATTTATCAGAAAAAAAATGGAATCCGTAGATAACAAAAAAATGGCAGAGGTTGCAAAGATAATGTCTTGTGACCACAGGACACTGCAACAGACCTTCTCCAAGCTCATCTTCTATCACTTGCAGCTTATTTGTAATGAGAAAGAATCTGCTGATTTGACAGAGACACTTGGCGATAGATTTTATATGTTGCCACTTATCTAAGCATAAGGAGAATATATGAGGATTACAAGCTATAATGTAAAGATTAACAGAGAAACCAAGCGTAGCGAGCTTATAAAGGAAAAAGCTGTAAATTACTCTGCATATAAAAAATTGCAATGTGCCGAGCATATAGTAAACGCTCTTAATGACCTGCTAGATTTACAGAACATGGCAGAAGAATATATGTATCTTCTTACTTTAAATACAAAAGGTGATATAACAGGGATATTTGAAATATCTCATGGCACTGTATCAAATTGCTTAGTTTCTCCACGAGAGATTTTTAGCAGAGCTTTGATGATTGGTGCTACTGGAATCATTCTTGTACATAATCATCCGTCAGGCTATCCTGAACCTTCTTCTGATGATATAGCTATCACAAAATGCATAAAGCAAGCAGGAGAACTGATAGGAATAGAATTATTAGACCATATCATTATTGGTGATAAATGCTTTATCAGCTTTCACAGGGAAAAACTTTTATCAAATTGTTAAGGAGAATATGAATATGAGCAAATTATATGTATCAGTAGAAGTTATAGAAGATGTAAAAGCATATTTTAAGGAACATCTCCCCAAGTATGCTGTTCTGAAAGTTAGAAGAAAATCGTATCATCCAGACGATTCCTATCTTTATATGGTATCGGCAAAAAAGGATGATGGTACATATGCAGTTTGGACTGGTTGGAACGAAACTACAAAGAGCCTTAACTACGGGCATTATGACTTGACCAGTGAAGAGGATTGCGAAAAAGTAATGAATGAATTTTACTATAGCAAAGATTCAAACTGATGTATACAAAATGGGATAGAGCTTAGTTCTCTATCTCTATCCCATTTTCCAAAGCAAAAATCTTTGTCTGAAGTTTCATATATTGAGTATTTAATCTATGATTTTCCTCTATAAGCTCATCCATCACTGGCTCCATGCCTTGGAGTGATGGCATATCCGCAAGAAAACGGAACTTCTTCATCCTTTCTTTTGCATCTTTTTCAGTTTCCCCTTTATAGCTATCAAGCCTGTGCTGGCAGTACTCTTTGTAATATTCGATCAGTGACCTGATCTCTTTGTCATTGTAAAGCGTCTGTCTGGCTATGCCTGTCATCCTAGAAATATTGTAAATGTCAATCGGATAGCGGTGTTCCAATGAATCGCAGATTGCCCTCCGCACCCTGTAATTAAGGCTTGCAGAGCTTTCTTTGCTTATATCTACCAGCTTTGTAGCATATGGAGATTTTTTAACTTTCATCGAAAAATACCCCTTTAAATGTTTAATGTAATTTACACATATATTGTATGTATGTTGTATCTATCATACCATAAAAGCCATTTAGAGGCAATAAAACCATTCACGATTCCAACGCCATACTACAGATTTATGAAAATAAAATCTTCTGTTACGATTTTTATATAAAGATTAGCGCTATTCTTTTGCACCTTGAAAATTAAGAAAGGAGGAACCAGCATGGAAGTCAAAAGTGTAAAAAAGGCTGTCGGCACTATCTATTTTCTAGTTGACGATAACAATAGACCTATCATGCCAGTCTACCGCTTCATGCTCCATATGCTCAGTAATGGCTTTAGCAGTAATACCAGCAAAACATATGCGCAGCATTTAAAGCTCTATTATGAATGGCTTTCCCTTGTAGGACTTGATTATCACACAGCAGTCGGTGTCGGGCAGAACAAAAAATCAGTGGTTTTGTCAAACCTGTCAACATTTAAGTTCTGGCTCAAATATCCAGACTATGATGAAAAACTTACTCCCATTAACGGATATGTAGCCAAAAGGCAGGCAATCACTGTAAACCAGATCATGAATGCTGTCCTGTCCTTCTACGATTTTTTAGAGTTCGATGAAGGAATAGACACGCTACATCTTTATAAAGAAACACGAAGCAATTCTCAATTTGGCTCTTTCCTATCAGAAATGATTTTGAAGAAGGAAAAGAAACTTACCTCTATTTTGAAGGAGAAAGTTCCCAAAAAGAGAATTGAATATGTCACCAGAAGCCAGTATGAGCTTCTCTACGAAAAAGCAACAAATCAGCGCAACAGGATAATTATTGGATTGATGTTTGAAGGAGGTCTTAGAGTCTCCGAAGTGATTGGACTTAATATCGCAGACCTAAGAGATATTGGCAACAATAAAATCTATATCACAAAAAGGAACGATCCGAATAATCCTGATTCTGCTGTGAAATATGATTCAGAAGGCACTGTATTTGTGTCAGATACTCTTGCTAGGGAAATTAATAACTACCTGATTGAAACTTTATCAGATATTGATACAGATTACGTCATTATCAATCTATACTCAGACACGAATAAATATAAACCCATGAGACGTGACACCATTGAAGATATGGTTTCTAAACTTGGTAAGAAAGTAGGTATCGAAGGACTTCACCCTCATATGCTCAGGCATGGCTTGGCGGTAGATATGCTTCAAAAAGGCTCTGATATGGTGGAAATCAAAGACACCCTACGACACAAAAATGTCAATACCACCGCTTCTATCTATGCAAAAGCAGATACACCTACAAGACAGGCTGCTATGAAAACATATTACGATAAAGCAAACAAAGAATTTCACCCTGATGGTATGAGTACCGATGAACTCGTAGACTTTTTATTACAAGATATGGAGGATTAATACTATGGCGAAGATTATAGAATTGAAAAGAAAACCCAGTAAGCTGCATAGCGCAGATGCAACTAAAAAAAGTATAACTTGTATAACACCATTAGAAAGCAGAGTAATGGAATTATTAAGCGATGATATTGTTGAACTGAAATCAATCCCCTTTGAAGATGTAAGCAAACGCTTTTATAAAGTAGTGATTGATTTTACTTCAATTAAAAATGATATCTCAAGACAACAATTTAGAGATTTACTTTTTTCCATCTTCTGTCGTGAAGTCCCTTACAAAAGGGCTTCTGACAGAATATATTATGTTTTAAGGCTGTCAAAATTTATGTCAGACCTAAATGGTATTACGGAGATTCCTGACAAAGAGCTAAAGGAACTTTTTGACAGGTATTGTAATGAAAATCATTATTACAAAGATTGTAAAAAAATCATTATCACCTGTAAAAATGCCTTGCTTGAAATGTATGATACAAGAAAAGGGTTCGAGCGAGATACTTGGGATAAAAGTATATTCCAGTTGCCTGATGAACGTGTCAATAAATCTTCAAGTGAATATACATTCTATTTCAGACAGATTGAAAATGTAGAAAATAGAGAATATGCAAAACTATATATAAAATATCTGCTCGGCAATACAGAGCAGGCTCTCTCAACAGCAATAAACTATTTTTCACATATCTGTAGATTTTGCGATTTTATATATCCACAAAGCATACTTGATGTTACAGATAAAGATTTCAGAAAATACTTGGTTTTTAAAAAGAATTTATCTGATGATGCCTATAACCATAATATTTCTCGCATATATGGCATGTATGAATACCTTGCAGTAAAGGGAATTATGAAAAATCCTATTCCTGTAAATTTAGGAATGTGCAGAAAAAATGAACGTAAAGCCTGTGACGAAATTGTATCAGAACATGTAATATTACAGATTTTCAATCATTTACACAAAGCTCCATTTAACTATTTGCTTATGTATTTGATTAACTATTGTACAGGTATGAGGCTCTCTGACGTATGCCAACTTAGAACAGACTGCCTGTATGAAGATGGCAAAGATGGTTATTATGTTAGACCTTACAACTGCCAGAAAATGCAAAAAACAATTATGAATTTAATTCCTAAAGCGTTGTTTGAACTGATCCAAGAGCAAATTAAAATTATAAATGCTCTTGATTACGAGGAGGAATATCTCTTTCCATCTGAAGAAAAAAAGAATTATCCATATAATGCACTTACTTTCAGAAATAACTTCAAAAAATTATGCAATGAGTGGGGCATTAAAAATGAAGATGGCACACTTTACAATTACACGACACACAGTTATAGGCGCACAATTTCTACTGACTTGTATCAAAATTATAATGTGCCAATCGTCACAATACAAAAAGCTGTCCTTTGGCATAAGGAGATACAAATGACACTTTCCTATGTAAAACGTCCAGAAGAGTTTAGAAAAATGAAAGCTGATAAATATTTTTCAAAAACTGGAGAAGCAGAATTAGCTGAATGGCTGAAAGAAAATCTACAAAATAATATATTACCAAATGGTGTATGTGGACTTGCTCCGAAACTTGGCACTTGTCCTGCTGTAGATGCTTGTCTTTCATGTCCACACTTTATGACATCAAGGAAATTCCTGCAAATTCACAAGGATCAGCTTGCAACAATTAAGTCTAGGCTTGTGATATATGAAGCAAACGGCTGGACACCAAACATTGAAACAGCCAAAAGACAAATAAGAGAACTTGAAAACATCATTCAAATACTAGAGGAAAAGGAGGGTGATAATGCCAGCGAAACAATTAAAATTAATACCAGCACTACCAACCTTTGATATTCCAGATAAATACAAAGACGATGAATGGAAAGTCAAAGAATGGGATATTTATAAAAATGCTCCTGCAAAAAGAAAATCTGACTGGAATGCTCGCTCAAACACCACAGATAATATTTTTAAATTCACTCTCTGCAAAAATCCATTTATTGTAGAAGAATTCAAATATTTCATGTATTACATAATCGAAGTTAAGCAAATCAGAATCAATACATTTGCCGAATACTATGATCGCTACAAAATTCTTGCTGAATATGTCAATACATATATGGTCAATAGTGAGAGTATTCTTGAGCTGGAGGACTTATCTATATTTGAGTTTTTTCTGTCAACACATAAGAAGAATAAAACAACCATTGAAAATGGCACTCAGTTTGTTGGTCAGGAATTTAAGAGAGCAAGCAGAAAGAGTAGATTTACCACATTCATTACTTATGCTCAATCTATAATAAGACAATATTATGAAAAGGATATTCCAGAAACAGAAAAACTAATCTGGCATCCTAAGAAATTGTCTTTCTGTAAAGGCTTAGATTCTGATAAGGTTTTGGATTTTAGAGAAATAAAAAATCCCGCTACTCTAAAAAATGTACAGGCTTTTTGTTTATTCAAACTACGTGATATTACCTTTGGTGCTGTATATGCTTATTTATTTGATATAAAACTATTTATTCGTTGGCTGGATGAAAACAATCCGCTTAAAAGTTTAGCTGATTTAACCAGAGATGTCGTAGAAGAATACTTTACTTGGATAAGGACTGCAAGTGGATATAATTCTCACAAGGCGAATGTTGCCATACTCAATCTAAAAGTATTTTTCGATTGGGGGCAGCTACTTGAAAGAGATAACATGCCACAGCAACAGCTATTTTTGAGTAATGATTATGTTCTAAAAACCAAAAAAGAAAGCAAATATCTTACAGATAAAGAAATAAAAGGATTACTTAATGTCCTTCCACAAATGCCAAAGCTCTATGGTCGAATGGTTTACTGCTTATTATTTCTTGGTATGCGTTTTTGTGAGCTTGCAAAATTAGATGTTAATGCTATTAAACAGAATGACGATGGCACATACTATCTTGATTTATGGCAGTACAAAACGCAAGCGGTTAATGAAAAGCCAATATTTGAAACTACAATAAAGATTATGCTTGCAGAAATTGAGCGAAATAAAAAGCGATTTGGAGAAGAAAATGTGAAATATGTTTTTGTTACGGAAAAAAATACACCTGTCAATATTGGAACAATAAATGAGAACATCAATAAGGTACTTGTTAAAAACAATGTTTTAGGCAGGGATGGAAAGATACTCCACGTTACCACTCATAGATTTAGAGCTACTGTTGCTACAAATCTCATCAGCGAAGGCACAAGTGTTGATATTGCTGCACAATTATTAGGGCAAACAACATTAAGCTCATTAAGTCACTATGCAACTGTTACTACTGATGTTGTCAAAGAACAATTAAGACCACGATTAGAAAAAGATGAAATGCTTATTCGTAACATTGGAAAAGGAAAAGATATGGCAGAAATAATTCCAGAAAAATCTGTTGCTCTTTGCAATGGATATTGTGGCAAAAATCCGCTAACTACTCCATGTGCAAAAGCAAATGCATGTTTTAATTGCTCTATGTTCATTCCAAGTGTTCAGTTTCTCAATGCTTATCATATACAGTTATTGGAGATTGAAGCAACTATTAAGATAGCCGAGGCTAATGATTATACTATGATGCTCAAAAAGGCTTTAAAGGAAAAAGAAGCTCTGGAAAAGATTATTTCAAAATTAGAGAAAGGGGTTAAGAAAAATGACAGCTAAAGAGAAAAAAATGGCTGGCGTTAAAAAGCATAATGAAGCCGTTAAACAGAAAAAAGCTGATGATGTGAAGAAAGCCATCAACAAGCTAAGAAAAGAAGGAGAATTTACTCTTGCTGACCTTTGTAGGGAGGCAGGTGTAAGCAGAACTTACTTTTCCAAACACCCAGATATGAAAGAATTGGCTGATAAATACATAACTCCTACTGGATATTGCAAAAACAGAAGTAAAGATTCAGCCGATACTTATATTCAAATTCTCAAAAGAGAAAATAGGGATTTAAAAAAAGCTCTGGATAAAATAAAAAATGACATTGTTTCTGAAAATAAATACAAAGACAAATATGAAGAAGCTTTAGAAGAAATCAAAAAGCTAAAATCACAATTAGAAGAAGCATATAATCTTAATTTACCAGACCATTTATAATGGCTCCAACTTCACCACAAAAAGGCAAGTGACTCAGGTTACTTGTCTTTTGCATTTAAAAAGCCTTTAAACAGAGGCTTTCCTACAGGAATTATATAAACCCTGTAATAAAGACCGAAAATAAGGGATTATAGGGGCGGTTGCTCCATATATTCCGATAATTCGATCCGGCCTCATACGAAGTGCAGTTTTGATAAGCTCGCGCACCGTCACCTCGCCGCTTCCTTCTGTATTTGCATTTCTTGCCTCCAGTGTCACCAGATTCGGCAGTTCCAGGAGCCTTAGCTCCGCATTGTCTTCAATGGTAATGATTCGCTCATCCTTTGGGATAAACTGGGACAATGCATTTAAAAAGGTCGTCTTGCCAGAGCCTGTCCCACCGCTTATAAAGATATTGTATCTTGATCTTGTAAGCTGCGACAAAAACTCAGCCGCCTCCTCACTGATGGATCCCCACCGGATCAGCTGCCTCATGGTCACTGCTTCCTTCGGAAACTTCCGGATCGTTACAACCGGACCGTTAAGCGCGACTGGAGGAAGTACTACATTTACCCTGGAGCCGTCAGATAATCTGGCATCCACAATCGGAGATGCTTCATTCACAATCCGGTTAGAGCCAGCCGCAATCTGCTGAATCACATCCTCTAGCTTCTTCGCAGATGCAAAACGCTTCTGTGATGGAAACATCCGCCCCTTTTTCTCCAGAAATATATTCTGTGTTCCATTAATCATAATCTCCGTAATCTCATCATCCTCCAGAAATTCCTGAAGGAGATCCAGCTTACGGAATGCATTGAACAGCTCTCTTCCAAGCTCTGTCCGCCTTGCGAGAGGAATATACTCCTGTCCGCATGCCTCCTTTAGCACCCGGTGGATCAGACCGGTAAGCTCCTCATCCTCTGTCTCCTTTGACATATCGAGTTCTTCAAGAACCCTTGCATAGAGCTGCTCTGGCTGAATCATAGCCTGCTCTCCCTGCGTATGAGTTTGCGTCTGATATCCTCATGCCCCAGAATGCTTAACTCCTCTTCAAACTGCCGGAGCTTCGATTCCGATATTTCATTACGATGTGTGAGCACATGTATCTCACTGCACACCTGGAAGATCTGATAAATATCCCGGACGCCCTCATCCATATCAAGTATTAATATTTCATATATGCTTTCCTCCATAAGCCTTTCGATGAGATTTAACCAATCCTCACCAGACACGGATTTAATGTCCTCAGACACCTGGATCGGGGCTATGTAATCCAGTTTCCCCTTATGTCCCACAAGCGTGGTAAGCATAAGCCCAAGATTACTTTTTTCCTGCCTTGCATAGTACAGCACGTCTGACAGTGTCTGCCCTCCTTCCTGGAAATGTCCCCCGACTCCTCCATAAGTTTCAAGGTTCAGATACAGCACATTTGCCTCATCTGAAAGCTTTCTTCCAAGTCTTAATGCATAGGAAGTTTTTCCAACCCGGTGTACCGGTGAGTAGACGCCAATAATTTTTGCCTGCTTTTTCCTTAACCTCTTTAGGAATGTATTCTCTGCATTTTCTCCGTTACTGCATTTTCTGATAAGCTCTGCCAAAAGCTCGTCTCCGGACTGGTATTTATACACCTGGGTTTCCCCCTCAAGCAGTGTACCCTCCTCATCTTCTGTGAGTACAAATACCGTCCCAGCCTCCGCCTGTCCCCTGTCTCCGGGCGGATAACCCGAAGAGATAAACAGATAATCGATCCCCTCCTGTTCCTGAATGGATAACACATGTGACAGGTCACTGCATGTCTGAACCTGAAGAGCAAGCTCCTCTTTCTGCATAATATAGCGTGCAAATGCATCTGCATAACCCTTTTCCCTGTCACAGATTACCAGGTTTCTGCTTTTCACATACTATCCCTCCTGTTCTTTTGTCGTTGTGCGTCAGCTAATTCTTTTGAATTCATGGCCGATCTGGCTGAATAAATTAGAATAACCTGAATTAATATGAATCTGCCAAAGAATAAAAACAATCAGATACAAGTTGTTTGTCTCAACTTGTGAGACAGATTATACGCCCCCTTGTCGCTGTTGTCCATACTACAATTAAAAATTGTCGAATTTTGTGAAAATCCTACAGAATACTGACAGAAAATTTCTTTTATACTTCCCAAACCCTCTCTAAAACGCTATAATATTACCATCTTAAGACTTAGGAAAACGGAGAGATTTTATGATTATTAAACAATTGAATTTACACCATTTAAAGCCAGGCCTTAGAATACCAGAACGCAATACTCTCCATGTCTGGATCCTCGCACTAGATCATACCAGCAATATGCACAAAAGTATACACACCCAGAGCCATTCCCTTCTATTCAGAATGTTGTCCCTGTACACAGGAATTCCCGGGGAAAGCCTGGAACTGGGAACCGGACAATATGGAAAACCTTTCTTAAAAAATAATTTGGAATCAGAAGGAGCGCCCCTTGTCCTGCACTTTAATCTCTCTCATTCCGGCAGTATGGCGGCATTCGTTTTCTCCTCGTCTTCTCCTGTGGGCATTGACATCGAACAGCTACACCGGTCAGCAAGAATGGACCGGATTGCAGCACGCGTGTTTTTTCCAAATGAGGCTGCACAACTTAAGGCACTATCTGAAGAAGACAGACAGGATGAAAAATCACATCTTTTTTTTCGTCTCTGGACCCGCACAGAAAGCTTCCTGAAGGGGGTTGGCACAGGCTTTTTTGCTTCCCTTACGGACAAAAAAATCCAGGACGAATATACCCACTGGGAAATCCGGTATCCGGATGCTCCTGACGGATATATCTGCTGCCTTGCATATAAAAACCCACCTGACGCTTCCTGACCGGATTGATCAGACATTTCCCCTTATAATCCACGGTAAAACGCAATCCCGTACAGAAGTGCAACACCCGGCGTCCCCAGCACACCGGATGTAAGCAGGGTAAGCGGATTCATTCCTACCCGGACAGCAATATTTTCAAACTCTAAAAATTCGTTTACAAAAAATATCATGGCAATCCCCAGAATCAAACGGACAAAAAAATTAATCATAATATGCGGCTGTCTTTCTGGCATACAAGTCACCCTCCTTTTCCTGCATCATATTCTTACGGGATGCGCAGCCCACGCGCATTCCTAACTTGAGAACAGTAACCCTGATACTTCATGTATATATGAAAATCCGGAATTTTATGTTATTATTCACAGACTAATCGTCCGCTTATAGCAGCAATTTTATATTACTGTTCACTCCGTGACCAGTAATAATTTTATACCAGTATAGATTTAAGTTGGCAATTATTCATTGAAAAGATGCTTTGTAAATGTTAAAATTCTCTCAGAAACATCACAAAAAGCGGAGGTATTACATTGAGAGAAATTCTAGAACGTGCCCTTGGAAAAGGCCGGGAAGAGGTAATATATGGGGAAACAGCCTCCTACATCCCGGAATTAGGAAGGGTGGACAAAAACCAGCTTGGCGTCTGTATTTACACAAGCGATGGAAAAAAAGAAGCTGTGGGGGACTATGATGTCCGCTTCACCATTCAGAGCATTTCCAAGGTAATTACACTTGCCGTTGCCCTGGAACGCTGCGGCTTTTACAAGGTCTTTGAAAAGGTCGGGATGGAGCCTTCCGGCGATGCATTCAATTCCCTGATCAAGCTCGACCTTTCCAATAATTATCCCTATAATCCAATGATCAACTCAGGAGCCATTGCGATTGCAAGCTACCTCACCCCGATCATCAGTTTCAAAAAAATGCTGCAGATTACCCGCCGTCTCTGTATGGATGATGACATCACACTGAATACCGATGTCTATCTCTCGGAGATGAACCACATCTCCAGGAACAAGGCAATTGCCTATCTTTTGGAGAGCAAAGGCATCATCACCAGCGGAAGCGTACAGGAAAGCCTTGACTTCTATGTGCGTATGTGCTCCTTAAATGTAACTGCCGAAAGCCTTGCGAACTTCGGCCTCGTGCTGGCCCGGGGCGGGATTCATCCCGAAACCGGAGAGCAGCTTCTAGAGGAAGACGTAGTACAAGTAGTTAAGACCATCATGCTGACATGCGGCATGTATGACGGCTCCGGCGAATTCGCAGTACATGTAGGGGTTCCCTCAAAGAGCGGAGTCGGCGGCGGGATTCTCTCCGTAGCAGACAAAAAGATGGGAATCGGGATCTTCGGACCTTCCCTTGATGCAAAAGGGAACAGCATCGCCGGCCGCTCCATCCTGCGAACCCTTTCAAAGGAACTGAACTTACATATCTTTGCTTAATATTGACAAAAATTGTCCATACTACATAAGAGAGGAATACGTTACTATTCCGGCCTGGAAGGCCGCTCATAGTAACAATTCGGGGCGGCATTCCAAGTTTTGCTACG
>CAOXUF010000013.1:17243-18463 GCA_948560485.1 uncultured Eubacterium sp. | reverse complement strand
AGCACCTGACTTAAAAATGTCAAGTGCTGACAGCATTTTTTATAATATATTTTTTATATGAATTTATCTGTCCAGTAAAATATTTAAATGATGTATTAGAGTTTATCGGAAAGTATTCTATGAACATCTTCTTGATTCATACATTTATAAGAGCAACGTATTTTAGAGAATTTATATATGGATTTAAATATGCTCCTCTCATTGTTATTGTGTTGTTGCTAATTAGTTTGGTGATTGCTGTGTTAGTGGAATATTCGAAGAAAGTTTCAGGGTATCAGAAATTGTGTAATAAAGTAAACATTTAGAATATTTTACAATTTTGAGAACGTATAAAGATTTTAGAAAAAGAAATCTTTATACGTTCATATTTTTTTTACAAATCTTTTTAAAATAAACTGTTGACAAAGGAAAAACATAGTGATAGATTAGTGCATAGAATAAATATTAGCACTCGAAACAAATGAGTGCTAACAACACAAAACCATAGAAAGGAGATGTCTATGGAATTAAGTGAGAGAAAAGAAAAAATTCTTGATGCAGTTATACGAAATTACTTAGAGACCGGAGAACCGGTAGGTTCCAGAACAATTTCTAAGTATACTGATTTGAATCTGAGTTCAGCAACGATTCGAAACGAAATGTCTGACTTAGAAGAGATGGGATATATTGTTCAGCCACATACATCAGCAGGTCGTATTCCAACAGATAAAGGATACAGACTATATGTTGACAATATGTTAAAAGACAAACTGTCTCAGTTAGACGAGCGTGAGCGAAAAGTTACTGAAAAAGAAGACCTTCTTATAGAAAAGGTTGATAAGGTAGAAACACTGCTTCAGAATATGGCAAAGGTGCTGGCGGCGAATACGAATTATGCCACAATGGTATCTTCGCCAAAGTCTCAGGGAAATAAAATAAAATTTATTCAATTATCTATATTGGATGAAAAACAACTGTTATGTACAGTTGTTTCAGATAAAAATCATGTAGTCAATAAGATTGTCAAGGTTAGCCGGGAAGTTAGCCAGGAAATGATTGTCCGATTGAATGTCGCATTAAATACAGCCCTTGCAGGCTTGTCCATGGAAGAGATAAATTTAGGTGTTATTACAGCACTTACTTCTCAGGCAGGAGAGTTTGAGGGATTGGTAAATGAAGTTTTAAAAGCGATTACGGAGGCCATTTCCACAGAGGCGCAGATGAAGATTTATACATAAGGT
>CAOXUF010000013.1:15254-17233 GCA_948560485.1 uncultured Eubacterium sp. | reverse complement strand
ACACGTCGGGCGCTACGAATATTTTGAAATACCCGGAACTCAGTGATAAGGAAAGAGCTAGTCAGCTTCTGACCACATTAGAAGAAAAGTCACAACTTACAGAATTGATTAATGAGAGTGACGAGGAAACCGGAATTCAGGTATATATAGGAAGTGAGAGTCCTGTCCAATCTATGAAGGACTGCAGTGTTGTAACTGCAACGTATGAATTAGAGGATGGATTTAAGGGAACAATCGGTATTATTGGTCCAAAGAGAATGGACTATGAAAAGGTTGTAGAAACACTAAGAGTTGTGAAAGAACAGTTAAGCAACAGTTTAGACAACGAAGGTGATAACAAATAGAAAATGAGATGCCGGCACAAACGTATCATAAACGAAGAGCCGGGAGTTAGAGAAAGGAGAGTCCAATGACTACTGAAAATAAGGATTTGGAAGAAGGGCTTGAAAAAGAAGTAGATATTGTGGAAGATGTCTCAGAAGAAGTAGAAGAAACTACTGAGGAAGCAGAAGAGAACGCAAATGTCGAAGAGGAAAAGGCAGATGACACAGATAAGTCCGACAAAAAGAAAAAGAAAGGTTTCAAGAAAAAAGATAAAAGAGATGAGCAGATAGAGGAACTAAATGACAAGTATCAGAGACTGTTTGCAGAGTTTCAGAATTTCAGAAGCCGAAGTGACAAAGAAAAGTCAGCGATGTTTGAAGTAGGTGCAAGATCCATTGTAGAAAAGATTCTGCCGGTAGTCGATAACATCGAGAGAGGCGTAGCTGCCTTAAGTGAAGAGGATTTAGATTCTCCTGTTGGACAGGGAATGAATCTTATTTATAAACAATTATTGCAGACTCTGGAAGATATGGGAGTAGAGGCAATCGAGGCAAAGGGACAGGAGTTTGACCCTGAGCTTCACAATGCTGTAATGCATGAAGATAATGATGAGTTCGGTGAAAACATTGTATCTGAAGAATTACAGAAAGGTTACAAGTACAAAGACACTGTGGTAAGGCACAGTATGGTAAAAGTAGCCAATTAAGTATCAAAGACAGAATTGTAAGAAAACTTACAAAGATTCATAGTAGAGAATAGGGCGAAGCCCCTGGTTAAATTTTGTAAAAGTTTTAGGAGGAAAACAAAATGGGAAAAATTATTGGTATTGATTTAGGAACAACAAACTCATGCGTAGCTGTTATGGAAGGTGGAGAACCTACAGTAATTACAAATGCTGACGGTGGAAGAACAACACCATCTGTTGTAGCATTTAAGAAAGATGGCGAAAGATTAGTTGGTGAGCAGGCAAAACGTCAGGCTGTAACAAACGCAGATGGAACAATCTCATCAATTAAAAGACATATGGGTACAGATTATAAGGCAAAAATTGCTGACAAAGATTATACACCACAGGCTATTTCAGCGATGATTCTTCAGAAGTTAAAAGCTGATGCAGAAGCTTATCTTGGAGAGACAGTAACAGAGGCAGTGATTACTGTTCCGGCTTACTTTAATGACGCACAGAGACAGGCTACAAAAGATGCCGGCAAGATTGCAGGTCTTGATGTAAAGAGAATTATCAATGAGCCTACAGCAGCAGCTTTAGCATATGGTCTTGATAATGAAGGCGAGCAGAAGATTATGGTATACGATTTAGGTGGTGGTACATTTGATGTATCTGTTATCGAAATCGGTGATGGAGTCATTGAAGTTCTTGCAACAAACGGTGATAATAAACTTGGTGGTGATGACTTTGATAAGAAAGTTATGGACTACATGGTAGCAGACTTTAAGTCAAAGACAGGTATCGACCTTTCGAATGACAACATGGCTATGGAAAGAATTAAAGCTGAAGCAGAAGATGCAAAGAAGAAACTTTCATCAGCAACTCAGGTTGAAATTAATATCCCATTCATTACAGCGAATGAGCAGGGACCACAGCATTTAAATATGACATTAACAAAGGCAAAATTTGATGAATTAACAAGAGACCT
>CAOXUF010000013.1:12933-15244 GCA_948560485.1 uncultured Eubacterium sp. | reverse complement strand
CCTTGTAGAGAGAACAGCAATTCCGGTACAGAATGCATTAAAGGATGCAGGTGTTTCCGCATCAGAACTTAGCAAAGTATTATTAGTAGGTGGTTCTACAAGAATTCCTGCTGTACAGGATAAGGTAAAACAGTTGACAGGTCATGAGCCTTCAAGAAAGATGAATCCGGATGAGTGTGTAGCACTTGGTGCTTCTATCCAGGGTGGTAAATTAGCAGGTGATGCAGGAGCAGGCGATATCCTTCTTCTTGATGTAACTCCACTTTCATTATCTATCGAGACAATGGGCGGTGTGGCTACAAGACTGATTGAGAGAAATACAACAATTCCTACAAAGAAGAGTCAGATATTCTCAACAGCAGCAGATAATCAGACAGCCGTTGATATTAATGTAGTACAGGGTGAAAGACAGTTTGCAAGAGACAACAAGTCACTTGGACAGTTCAGACTGGATGGAATTCCACCGGCAAGAAGAGGTGTTCCACAGATTGAAGTTACATTTGATATTGATGCCAATGGTATCGTAAATGTTTCTGCAAAAGACCTTGGAACAGGTAAAGAACAGCACATTACAATTACAGCAGGTTCAAATATGTCTGATGAAGATATCGATAAGGCAGTAAAAGAAGCAGCAGAATTTGAAGCGGCTGATAAGAAACGTAAAGAAGCAATTGATGCTAAGAATGAAGCTGATGCAATTATCACTCAGACAGAGCAGGCAATGAATGAAGCAGGAGATAAATTAGCAGATGCTGATAAGCAGGCAGTTCAGACTGACATTGACGCATTAAAGGCTACTGTTTCAGCAATCGGAGAAAATGAACCTACGGAAGCACAGGTTGAAGAATTAAAAGCTGGAAAAGAAAAATTAATGAACTCTGCACAGCAGTTATTCTCAAAGATGTATGAGCAGGCACAGGCAGCAGGTGCTCAGGGTGCAGGTCCGGATATGGGTGCAGGTGCAGCTCCGGAAGATGATGTAGTAGATGGAGACTTTACAGAAGTATAAAATGCAAAGGTGCAGAGGGTTCAGACTCTACGCACATAACCGGTGAAAATCCCGCCCGTGGAAAACGGACGGGTTTTCCCACGATTAATGAGTGGAAGGTATTATTATGGCAGATAAGAGAGATTATTATGAGGTGCTGGGTGTTGACAAGAACGCCGATGAAGCAGCATTGAAAAAAGCATATAGGCAGTTGGCGAAGAAATACCATCCGGATGCAAACCCGGGAGATGAAGAAGCTGCGGCAAAGTTTAAGGAGGCATCAGAAGCGTATGCGGTATTAAGTGATGCTGATAAGAGAAGACAGTATGATCAGTTCGGTCATGCGGCTTTTGAAGGCGGAGCCGGAGGGGCAGGCGGATTTGACTTTAGTGACTTTGATTTCGGTGATATTTTCGGTGGCAGCGGATTTGGAGATATTTTTGGTGATTTGTTTGGCGGTGGACGCCGTAGAGGACCGAGTAATGGACCAAGACGTGGTGCTGATGTAAGAACCGGACTTCGAATTACTTTCGAGGAGGCTGTTTTTGGCTGTACAAAAGAAGTGACAATCAATTACAAAGAAGAATGTAAGACTTGTGGCGGAAATGGTGCAAAACCAGGTACATCACCGGAGACATGCAGTAAATGTAATGGGCAGGGACAGTATGTATCCCGTCAGCAGACCATGTTTGGCATGATGCAGAGTACACAGGTATGTCCGGATTGTAATGGTACAGGAAAGGTAATTAAAGAAAAATGTCCTGAGTGCCATGGAGCAGGTTATAAAAATACGAGAAAGAGAAT
Source organism: uncultured Eubacterium sp. (assembly GCA_948560485.1). The sequence goes on along the minus strand of CAOXUF010000013.1, from coordinate 13,452 downwards.
CAGCATTGAAATTCCGGCTGGTATTGATGACATGCAGCGTATCCGTAAAACAGGAGAAGGCGAGCCGGGAACAAATGGTGGACCAAGAGGAGATTTGCTGGTAGATATTCGTGTAGCACCAAGTAATGAGTTTGAGCGTGACGGAATGAATCTATACAGCACAACATCTATTTCGTTTGCACAGGCGGCGTTAGGCGGCGATATTCGAGTGAAAACGATTGATGGAGATGTTAAGTTTAATATAAAACCAGGAACACAAACAGGTACCCGCATTAGACTGAAAGGCAAAGGAGTTTGCCATGTGCACAACCAGAATGCCAGAGGAGACCAGTACTCCACATTGGTTGTGAAAGTTCCTACAAAACTTAGCACAGAGCAGAAGGAATTAATTAAGAAATTGGACGAAATCTCTGGAGATACACTAAATGAATTTAGCGATAAAAAGCCAGAAGATGGAAAGGATAAAAAGAAGAAAAAGAAACGTTAATGCTGCTGAAAGCAAGTGGAAATGTGAAATGG
>CAOXUF010000013.1:11226-12923 GCA_948560485.1 uncultured Eubacterium sp. | reverse complement strand
TTCTAATTGTAATTTACATGAATAAAAATTTAATATAATTTATAATAAGAAGAATTTTCTAAACTAAAAACTGAATAAAAACAAGAAAAGACTATAATAAAAAAAGTATTAACAAAAATCTGTTGACTTCAATGGAATTAAAAGTTAATATCTGTGGCAACGCAAGGGAAGCAATGGGGCTTATGTACCAGAGCTTCCTTTTTCTTTTGTTTTAGGGAAAATAGAAGAGACGTTAATACATATGAAAAGGAGACAAAAAATGAAGGAAGGAAACAGAATTGTTAGAAAGATTGTGTCTATAATGACTGTGGTTACAATGATTTTTTCTATGGTGACTATGGTAAGTGCTGATACTGATTATACAAGGTATACAAGACTTAGTCAGCCAAGATATTCACACACCTTTGAGACAAATGAGTTAGGAGTAGTTAATTTTCATCCCAAATGGGGAGATAAGGAAGCCAACGTTGCAAGTATGAAAGAATACGTTGAAGAAGCACATGAGAAAGGTACAAAGATTTTATTATTTCCAGAGATGTGTGTAACCGGATATGCTTCCTCTAGCAATCCAAAATCAGAAACATATCAAATGCCAATAGAAAATGCAGAACCATTGAATGGACCTACACAGCAGACATTTTCAGAATTGTCAGATGAATATGATATGTGGATTATTTATGGTGGAACACAGACAGTATATAATGAAGATGGCACAATAGATGAGGAGCATGCATATAATAGTGCATTTGCATGTTCGCCGGAAGGAGAAGTTACTGCATATCAGAAGATTACGCCAGTAGAGGGGGCATGGTGTACACCAGGTGATACACCAGTGCTAATTGATGCAGGTGAGTATGGTATGTTAGGAATTAGTATCTGTTATGATACTTATGCTACACCGGAACTTGGAAGATATTATGCAGCAAAAGGATGTAGTATTTTATTAAATCCAACAGCAACATCCAGAAGTTATTCAGTGGATAATGATAAAGGATGGGAATGGTATTATAAAAACAGATTGGAAAGTGGTGCTTCAAGAGAAGGTTACACTATAATGAGTGCCGATTTAGTTGGTACTGATGGCGCAACAGTAAATGGAAAACAGTCATATTTATTCCCAGGAGGAAGTGTTATTATGAAGGGCTCGCCTGTATATTATGCAGGTGTTGTTGACTCACAATTAGGTAAGGCGACAACTTCGGCAGATATTGTAACAGGAGAAGAAGGACTTATTACAAACTGTGCAAAAGTATCTTGTAGTACAGGTTCTACATGTAGAAATGAAGACTTTAACCCGGAAATGTATGCACAGTTATATAAGAGACTGGCAGATAAAAAGAAAAGTGGAAGTTCATTATCATATACTTCAACTGTAGAAGATGGTCCGGTAGCAGCAGTTGTAAATATGCCGGGCATCTGGGGAGATAAGCAGGCGAATGTTGATGCAATGACAGCATATGTAGAAGAGGCAGCAGAGAAGAATGTTGATATCTTAGTATTTCCAGAGACAGTACTGACAGGTTATCAATATATTAAGCCCGATGATGGTAATGATGCAATGCAGGTAAAACTGGCAGAGACGATTCCGGGTAAAACAACCAATTATTTTTCAGAACTGGCACAGAAATATAATATGTATATTATCTTTGGCATGTCAGAGAAGGACAAGAATGGACCAATATATGAAAATGGTGTAG
>CAOXUF010000013.1:1672-11216 GCA_948560485.1 uncultured Eubacterium sp. | reverse complement strand
GGAACAATTGATTCTTATCAGAAAATACATAGAGCAGGCTCGGAAAATCAGTGGTCAGTACCGGGCAAAAATCCTAAAATGTTTGAAACAGAATGGGGAAAAATCGGTATAGACATTTGTAGAGATGGACATTTCTATCCGGAACTTGGAAGATATTATGCAGCTATGGGATGCACAATATTGATTCATCCAACAGCAACAACAGGAAATCCATGGTATAGAGAAACAAGAATAGGTTCCTATACAGATAGAGATGGTATGGCTGCGATTACATGTAACCTGCTAGGTGGAGATGGTATATACAATGAGGAGACTGAAAAATGGTCAGGTGGTGTTTTTGCCAGCACAAGTTTGATTATTACAAAATACAATGGTTCAGGAAGATATAATGCAGATACAGGATATGCTATCGATTTGAATGGCACAGGTTCTGAATCGGAAGGATATGCAGAAAGAGGAACCAGCCCAGAAGGATTAGAAGTGGCAAAGATGAATTTGAAGGGCTGTGGATTTAAAATAACAAACTTTAATCCTGATTTATTCTCTAGAATGTATGATGAATTAGCTACATTATATAGAGAAGGATATAAGACAATTTATCCGGGAGAAAGCATTTCAAAACCTGTAACAATTGATTTAACACCAGAAGAAGAGACTACAGAGGAAACAACATTAGAAGAGATAACGACGGAAGTGCCAGAAGCAACAACTATAGAAGAAATAACAACAAAAAGTAATACGGTACCCGCAAAAAACTCGACAATAAAAGTTAAAAAAGTAAAAGTAAAATCAACCAAAAGAACAGGTAAGACAAAAGCAAAAATTTCTTTGAAAGCAGTAAGTGGAGTAAAAGGATATGTTGTAAAATATTCTACGAAGAAGAAGTTTGGTAAGAAGACTACAATCATAAAGAAAGTTAAAAAAGCGACATTTACAATTAAGAAATTGAAAGCCAATAAGAATTACTATGTGAAGGTGAGAGCATATAAAGTAGTAAACAATAAGACTTATTATGGAAAATGGAGTAATCGAAAAACAGTTAAAGTTTATAAGAAATAACAACTGTTCAATAAATTAGTATAGGAAGCAGACGAAAGTCTGCTTCTTTCGATTTGCGTAATTCCCCTTTCTATGATATGATATTTCGGTTAAAGAGTTTGTTTATGTAGAATATAGGATATAAAGAAATATATATACGATTTAGAACGGAGCGTTTTATGAAGTGGAATAAATATCGTCTGAAAACAACAACGCAGGCAGAAGATTTCGTTAGCGGAATTCTTATGGAATTAGGTATTAATGGAGTTCAGATAGAAGATAATGTGCAGATATCCCAAGAGGACAAAGAAAAGCAGTTTATTGACTATCTTGCTGATCTTCCAGAGGATGATGGGACAGCCTATATTAGTTTTTACACAGAAGAAAATTCAGAAGATAAGGACGATGAACTATTATTAGATACACTCCGTGAAAAATTAAAGGAAGCAAATACTTTTATAAAGATAGGGGAAGGAAGTATTGAAAAAAGTCTGACAGAAGATGTGGATTGGGTAAATAATTGGAAGAAATATTTTAAGTCTTTTACAGTAGATAATTTTTTTATTAAGCCGACTTGGGAAGAATTAGATGACATACACAAAGATATGGAAATGATAGAAATAGACCCAGGCACCGCTTTTGGTACAGGAAAGCATGATACTACGCAATTGTGCATCAAGCAGTTAATAAAATATGTAAAAGATGGAGATAATGTATTAGACCTTGGTTGTGGTAGTGGTATTTTATCTATTGTTGCAAAGAAATTAGGAGCAGCAGATGTAGATATGACAGATATAGATCCAGCGGCAATTGAGGCAGTAGGAGAAAATTTTGCAGTAAATAAAATGTCCATGGAAGATGTGGAAGTAATCGCCGGAAATGTTCTTGAAGATACGCAGTTACAGGCAAAATTTGAGAATAAGAAATATGATATTGTAGTGGCAAATATTTTAGCAGATGTTATTATTCCAATTGCAGGAATGGTAGATAGATTCTTAAAAACAGGTGGAATATTTATTTCGTCAGGCATTATTTATATGAAAGAAGATGAAGTAAAAGAAGCTGTGAAAAGTAATGACAATCTTGAATTAAAAGATGTGGTAAATCAGGGAGACTGGCGCAGCATCATTGCAGTAAAAAAATAATAGCGAAAGGAAATTCGGACAAAAGAGATGTATCGATTTTTTGTAGAGCCTGAACAGATTGGCGAAGAGGCAATTTCCATAACAGGCAAAGACGTAAATCATATAAAAAATGTTCTTCGTATGAAGATAGGAGAAACTGTTTTAGTCAGCGATGGCAGTGATAGAGAATATATTTGCGCTATTCGTCAGTTGAAAGAAGATGAAGTAATTGTTGATATAGAAGATATTAATGGGCAGACCAGGGAACTGCCCATTAAGGTTACCTTATTTCAAGCATTGCCAAAGGGCGATAAGATGGAGCTGATTATCCAGAAGATGATTGAACTGGGAGCCTATCAGATTGTTCCTATGGCAACGAAACGGTGTGTTGTAAAATTAGATGCAAAAAAAGCAGCAGCCAAGACGAAACGGTGGAATGCTATTGCAGAGAGTGCTGCAAAGCAGTCAAAACGTGGCATTATTCCACAGGTTATTGAGCCTGTAACATATAAGCAGGCACTTACGATGGCAAAAGATATGGACATGCTTCTCATTCCTTATGAAGAAGCTGAAAACATGGAACAGACCAGAGAGATAATTTCCACAATAAAAACCGGAATGAATGTTGGAATTTTTATTGGTTCAGAAGGTGGATTTGCAAAAGAAGAAGTAGAGATGGCACAGCAAAGTGGGGCAAAAGAAATTACATTGGGAAAACGAATTCTTCGAACTGAGACAGCAGGTATGATGTTGATGTCTGTACTGATGTATTTTATGGAAGAATAGAAAATAGGGAAATCCCTTGGTTAGAAAGGTTTGGTGCAAAATATGGAAGCGTATTTTGATAATTCGGCAACTACGAGAGTGACAGATTCTGTAAAAGATATTGTTGTAAAAACTATGACAGAAGATTATGGGAATCCGTCCTCTATGCATATGGTAGGAGTGGAAGCTGAAAAATATATTAAGACAGCAAAAGAGAATACTGCAAAGATTTTAAAAGTAGATGAAAAGGAAATCTATTTTACATCTGGTGGAACAGAGGGAAATAATCTGGCAATTGTGGGTGTGGTAGAGGCAAATAAACGTAGTGGAAATAAAATTATTACTACAGAGGTAGAACATGCATCTGTTGCAAGTCCCATGAAATATTTAGAGAAAGAGGGATACAATGTGGTATATCTTCCGGTAGACCGTTATGGAGTGGTAAATATAGAATCCCTGAAAAAGGAAATGAGTGAGGACACGCTTCTTGTTTCTGTGATGCACGTAAATAATGAAGTTGGAGCAATACAGCCTGTTGGAGAGATAGGAAAGTATATTAAAACCATAAATCCAAAGGTTGTTTATCATGTGGATGCAATTCAGGCATTTGGAAAAATGGAAATCAGACCAAAGAAGGAGCACATTGATATCCTGACGGTAAGTGGCCATAAGATTCATGGATCAAAAGGAAGTGGATTTATTTATATCAAAAAGAATACAAAGATTAATCCTATTATATCCGGCGGTGGACAGCAGGATGGTATTCGTTCTGGGACGGAAAATGTACCAGGAATCGCAGGAATTGGACAGGCAGCAAAGGATTGCTATGATAATTTGGAACAAAATGTTCGGAGAATGACAGAATTAAAAGACTATCTGATAGATAGATTATCAGAAATAGAAGGAGTGACAATCAATAGCAGGAAAGGAAATGAGGGGGCACCTCATATTGTTAGTGCAAGTTTTCGTGGCGTACGAAGTGAAGTGCTGCTTCATGCATTGGAGGATAAGGGCATTTATGTTTCAGCAGGAAGTGCGTGCTCATCTAATAGACCGTCCATTAGTAGAACATTAAAGGCAATGAACATAGATAAGGATTTATTAGGTTCAACCATACGATTTAGTTTTAGTGAATTTAATACAAAAGAAGAAATTGATTATTGCATGGAACAGTTAAATCAGTTGTTACCGGTACTAAGAAAATATGTAAGGAGATAAGAAGGAGAAGATATGTTTAAATCATTTTTGATAAAGTACGCTGAGATTGGCGTAAAGGGAAAAAACAGATATATATTTGAAAATGCATTAGTGGATAATGCAAAAAGAGCTTTGGATAAAATTGAGGGAGAGTTTCAAGTTACAAAAGAAAACGGAAGAGTTTATGCTATAGCTCTGAGCGATTATGATTATGACGAGGCGGTAGATGCTCTGCAGCATGTGTTTGGTATTGTTGGAATCTGCCCGATGGTACAGATAGATGACAATGGATTTGATGATTTGGCAGATAATGTTGTAAAATATATTGAAGAGAATTATGAGGATAAAAACTTCACATTCAAAGTGATGGCAAGACGTGCCAGAAAAAACTATCCAATGGATTCCATGGAAATCAATGCAGAGCTGGGTGGTAAAATATTGGATGCTTTTCCAAAGCTTCACGTAGATGTACATAATCCGGATGTGATTTTAAATGTAGAGATTAGAAATCATATTAATATTTATTCCAAAATTCTTCCGGGACCAGGTGGAATGCCTGTAGGAACAGCAGGAAAAGGAATGCTTCTTTTATCAGGAGGAATTGATAGTCCGGTAGCCGGCTGGATGACAGCAAAGCGTGGCGTTGTGGTAGATGCAGTGTATTTTCATGCACCACCATATACATCAGAGAGAGCAAAACAGAAGGTAGTAGACCTTGCAAAAATCGTATCAAAGTATTCCGGTCCGATGAATCTGTATGTAGTGAATTTTACAGATATTCAGATGTATATTTATGATAAATGTCCACATGATGAACTCACAATTATAATGCGTAGGTACATGATGAAGATTGCTGAGTATTTTGCAAAACAGGAAGGCGCTCATGGACTAATCACAGGAGAGTCCATTGGTCAGGTGGCGAGTCAGACGATGCAGAGCCTTGCGGCAACAAATGAAGTCTGTACATTGCCGGTATTCAGACCTGTCATCGCTTTTGATAAGCAGGAGATTATAGATGTATCATTAAAGATTGGAAGTTATGAAACATCTATTCTTCCATATGAAGACTGCTGTACGACATTTGTAGCAAAGCATCCGGTTACGAAACCAAATATTAACGTGATAAAAAATTCAGAGAAAAAACTTGCAGAAGAGATTGATAGAATGTTTGATGAAGCAGTAAATACTGCAGAACTGATAAAGATTCAGTAAAAAAGGGATTGGCCATTTCGGACCAATCCCTGAAAAGAAACAACCAACGTAATAATATATTGCTGTCTAATATATTATTACGCTGAAGGAAGTCAATTTATTTATATTTTTCAAGTACTTCTAAAATATCTTCAACATTTGATTCGCTATGTATATTTAAATCAATTGGTTTTGAAAGGTCTAAACTAAAGATTCCCATAATTGATTTTGCATCAATAACGTAGCGGCCTGAAACTAAATCGAAGTCACTATCAAACTTTGTTATATCATTGACAAAAGATTTTACTTTATCTATTGAACCAAGATTGATTGTCACTGTTTTCATTTTTAACACACCTCTCTTTCTTAATAAGTACATAATATCATGGATTAGTATTTTGTTCAATCGAAGAAATTATAAATTCTTATAAAAAAATAGTGAAATTGTCGGAAAAAGGAGAAGTTTTATGCGTAAGGCAGCATTACATAATTTAGGGTGTAAAGTAAATTCCTATGAAACAGAGGCTATGACTCAATTACTAGAAAAAAGTGGATATGAAATTGTAGATTTTACAGAAAAAGCAGATGTATACATTGTAAATACATGTTCTGTTACAAATATGGCAGACAGAAAATCCAGACAGATGCTCCATAAGGCGAAGTCAAAAAATCCGGAGTCAGTGGTGGTGGCTACAGGATGTTATGTTCAGACTGCCACAGAAAAAATAAAAGAAGATTTGTCTATAGATATTATTGTTGGAAATAATAAGAAGAAAGACATTGTGGAGATTCTTGATACTTTTTTTGAAAAGAATGAGAATATTCATTTAATAGATATCAATCACACAGAGGAATATGAGGATTTGGAAATTTCTACAGTTACAGAACATACACGAGCACATATGAAAATACAGGATGGCTGCAATAATTTCTGTTCATATTGTATTATCCCGTATGCCAGAGGAAGAATAAGAAGTCGCAAACTGGTTAATATAAAAAATGAGATGGAAAGACTGGCGGAAAGTGGATTCTGTGAAATTGTTTTAACAGGAATTAATTTAGGGTTTTATCAGGATGGAGACAAACGTTTAATTGATGTAATTGAAATGGCGGATGGAGTAGATGGAATAGAAAGAATCCGACTGGGTTCTATTGATCCGGAAATTATTACGGTGAAGTTTGTGGAGAGATTACGAAAAGTAAAAAAAATCTGTCCTCATTTTCATTTGTCATTACAAAGCGGATGTGATAGTATTTTAAAATCTATGAACAGACATTATACGACGAAAGAATATTTAGAAAAGTGTGATATGTTAAGACAGGCATTTGAAAACCCTGCAATCACTACAGATATTATTGTAGGATTTCCGGGAGAGAGTACGTTTGATTTTGAAACCACTGTAAAATTTACAGAGATGGTAGAATTTGCACAGCTGCATGTATTCAAATACTCAAAAAGAAACGGTACAGTAGCAGCAAATATGCCGGAACAGATTGAAGAAAAAGAAAAATCAAGACGCAGTGAGCTGTTGATTCAAGCGGGAATGGAACTAACAAAAAAGTACCGAGAAAGTTTTATTGGACAGAGAGAATCTGTACTGTTTGAGGAAATTAAAAAAATAGATGGAAGAGAGTATTATGCAGGGCACACCAGAAATTACATAGAAGTTGCAATGGAGAGTAAAGAAGATGTGTCAGGTAAAGTCATTGAGGTTGAGATAAAAGACTTTATAAATGATGAAATAATGCTTGCCACTAGATAACTTTTATATTAAACTTATACTATACTGCCAAAAAAGGCAAAAAAAGGACGTGATGAGATGAATAATTTAGAAAACACACAGTACTTCAATGTAGGACAAGAACAGAAACTGGGAGTAGAGGAGATTTTTAAGCAGGTATACGAAGCATTATCTGAGAAGGGTTATAATCCGGTAAATCAGATTGTAGGATATATTATGTCAGGAGACCCGACTTATATTACCAGTCATAAAAACGCAAGAAGCCTTATTATGAAGGTGGAGCGTGATGAACTGATTGAAGAGGCTGTAAAATATTATATCAATAATAAACTTAAGTAATCTTTTAGATTTCTTTGTGGTTTAATTGATTAGAAAAAGGTTAAGAGAATATGAGATTATTAGCGTTAGACTTCGGTTCGAAAACAGTAGGTGTTGCTGTGTCAGACGAACTGGGGATTACTGCGACAGGAGTGGAAATCGTCCGCAGAAAGTCTCCCGATAAATTAAGACAGACATTGGCACGTATTGAAGCATTGATTGAAGAATTCCAGGTGGATAAAGTAATACTTGGTTATCCGGTGATGCTAGATGGCAGTGAGGGAGAGCGGGTCAGGAAAACAAAAGAGTTTGCGCAGATGCTGAAGCGTAGAACAGGAAAAGAAATTATTTTTCAGGATGAAAGACTTACTACAGTAGAAGCATACGAAATTATGGATTTCATGGGTATAAAAAAAGAAGACAGATATAATTATGTAGACATGGTAGCAGCAAAGGTAATACTGGAAGATTATCTGAATAGTAACGCAGAATAGAAGCGATATGATGCCGATAAAATTGAAAGGTGAAGTGATTAAAAATGGAAGAAATGATTGTTTTTGTAGACGAAGATGGCAAAGAGATAGAGATGTTTGTTATTGAAGAAACAAGAATTAATAATGTAAATTACATTCTCGTGACAGATAGTGATGGCGAGGATGAGGAAGCAGAAGCTTATATATTAAAAGATATATCTGATGACGAAGATGAAGAAGCTGTTTATGAATTAGTAGATAATGAATCAGAGATTGATTACATAGGAAAGATTTTTTCAGAATTGCTGGAAGATATTGATGTAACAGTTGAAGATTAAAGACTTAGTCTTCGGGCATTAGCTATGGAGTGATGAGAGGTCAAATCAGACCTTTTATGTTTGTGCGTAAAAATACGTGAGCGGAAATAAGAATTAGGAGGAGTTTAATTAATAATGAGTGACAATTCAAAAATAAAAGTAATTCCATTAGGAGGTTTGGAAGAAATTGGAATGAACATGACTGCCTTTGAGTACAATGACAGTATTGTTGTTGTGGACTGCGGCTTGTCATTTCCAACAGATGATATGCTGGGTATCGACTGTGTAATACCGGATATTACTTTTTTGAGAGAAAATATAGACAAGATTAAGGGATTTGTAATAACCCATGGGCATGAAGATCATATTGGTGCATTGCCATATGTATTAAAGGAAGTAAATGCACCGATTTATGCAACAAAACTGACAATGGGAATTATAGAAGGTAAATTAAGTGAACATGAGCTGTTAAAGGCTGTGAAACGAAAAGTGATAAAGTTTGGTCAGAGCATTCATCTAGGTGATTTCAGAATAGAATTTATCAGAACAAATCATAGTATTGCAGATGCGGCGGCATTGGCGATACACACACCGGAGGGAATTATTATACACACCGGGGATTTTAAGGTAGATTATACACCGGTGTTTGGTGATGCGATTAATCTTGCAAGATTTAGTGAATTAGGCAAGAAAGGTGTACTGGCATTATTGTGTGACAGTACTAATGCGTTGAGACCGGGCTTTACACCATCAGAGCGCAAAGTCGGAGAGACTTTTGAACATATTTTTGCAGAACATAAGAAGAGCAGAATAATTATTGCTACTTTTGCATCAAATGTGGATAGAGTGCAGCAGATTATAAATACAGCATGTAAATATAAGCGAAAAGTAATTGTAGAAGGAAGAAGTATGGTAAACATTATCTCAGTTGCAAGGGAAATGGAATACCTGAAAATACCTGAAAATACATTGATTAGTATAGAGGAGATGGATAATTATACAGATGATCAGTTAGTTTTAATTACAACTGGCAGTCAGGGAGAATCTATGGCTTCATTATCACGTATGGCGGCATCTCTTCATAGAAAGGTTCATATAAAACCTAGTGATACGATTGTATTCAGTTCTACACCGATTCCGGGAAATGAGAAAGCAGTAACGAAAGTTATTAATGAACTGTATCATCAGGGGGCAGAAGTTATTTTCCAGGATACTCATGTTTCGGGACATGCATGTCAGGAAGAGATTAAGTTAATGTATGCATTAGTAAAACCAAAGTATGCAATTCCGGTTCATGGTGAGTACCAGCATTTGAAAGAACATGGCAGACTTGCGGAAAGCATGGGTATACCAAAGGAGAATGTTTTTCTATTAGAATC
>CAOXUF010000013.1:498-1662 GCA_948560485.1 uncultured Eubacterium sp. | reverse complement strand
TAGAATCAGGAGATGTGTTGGCACTCAACGGTGAATCAGCAAAGGTTGAAGGAAAAGTTCCGGCCGGCTCTGTACTGGTTGACGGTTTGGGTGTTGGTGATGTTGGAAACATTGTATTGAGAGACAGACAGAATCTTGCAGAAAATGGAATTATTATCGTTGTGTTAACTTTAGAGAAGTATTCTAATCAGATTCTGGCAGGACCGGATATTGTAACAAGAGGGTTTGTCTATGTGAGAGAGTCTGAAAATCTCATTGAAAATGCAAAAGAGGTAGTTACAAATGCATTGTTGGATTGCCTCGAAAGCAGAAATGTTGACTGGGGCAAGATTAAGATGGTTGTTAAAGACAGTCTTGGTGAATATTTATGGAAGACAATGAAAAGAAGTCCGATGATTTTACCAATTATTATGGAAGTGGAATAGTCAGGAGTATATATGGATAAGAGTAACACATCAAAAGGCTTTGCTAATGTTTCGGTTAAAATATGTAAGTATGTTATTATGGTAGTGGTTATTGTAATATGTGCTACGGCTGCCTTTAATTTTGGTTCATCAATTTTTTATTCTGAAGGAGTAGATCCGGCACCGGGTACCGATATGCCTGTAACAGTAAAAGAAGGAACGTCAATTGATGCTTTGGCAGACACTTTAGAGGAATATGGAATTATTAAAGATACTACGATATTTAAGATTCAATCTTATGTATATGACACAAAAAGCATTAAACCGGGAACTTACATTTTTAATACATCTAAATCGGGTGAAGAGATATATGAAATAATTAAAGAAGGTCCCGAAGAAAATAAAGAAGATAAGAAAAAATCAGAGTAAACTATGCGCGGCTGAAGCAAATGTGTTGCAAGAAAAACTGCGAAACGGAGATTCATATGATAGTAGATGAAAGAATCGTATCGTACATGAATTCATTAGAGAGTGCAAATACGGAAGTGTTGACGAGGATTGAAAGAGAAGCACATAAAGATAATGTGCCTATTATAAGAAAGGAAATGGAGAGCTTTCTTAGAGTGATGTTGTCAATAACAAGACCGACGAGAATATTAGAGCTGGGTACTGCAGTTGGGTACTCAGCCATTTTAATGAGTGAATGTATTGATGTGGGGACAAAGATAGTTACAATTGAAAATTAAGATCGGAAGAGCGT
>CAOXUF010000013.1:0-488 GCA_948560485.1 uncultured Eubacterium sp. | reverse complement strand
ATTGAAAATTATGAAAAGAGAATTCCTATTGCAAAAGAAAATATAAGACTGGCAGGGAAAAGCGATGTAATAGAGTTATTAGAAGGAGATGCTTTAGAAATTATGCCGTCATTAGAGGCAAATCAGTTTGATTTTGTATTTATGGATGCAGCAAAAGCTCAATATATTCATTTTTTACCGGAAGAATTGCGATTGATGAAGAAGGGGGCTGTTCTTATTACAGATAACATCCTGCAGGAAGGGGATTTAATACAGTCAAAGTATGTTGTAAGGCGAAGAGACAGAACCATTCATAAACGAATGCGAGAATATCTGGAGGTTGTAAAGAAACATCCGGAACTTGAAACAAGCATTGTGCCTATTGGCGATGGAATTACGATTTCGGTAAAAAAATAAGTGGATAAAAATTGTCAACAGAGTGAAAGATAAGAGGAAGTAGAAAATGAGAAAACCAGAATTATTAGTACCGGCAAGTAGTCTGGAAGTAT